>JAIVYS010000103.1:0-2061 GCA_048635325.1 Candidatus Bathyarchaeota archaeon | reverse complement strand
ATAAAGAGAGTTTCACCCTCGGTTCGCAGGGCAAAGATAACTGAGAGCAGAAATGAGAAAAAGGCAGACAACCTGCTTGGATTTGTTGCAGAAGATATTGGCAAGACAAAGGAAGAGGCATACAAGGTATGCGGATTTGAGATGCAAAAAAAGTTCGGAACTCTTTATTCTGCATTTGAGGCTGCTGCGGAATTCGGAGCAGCAGAACTTGAAAAAGAAGGCATTGATTCTGTTTGGGCAAAAAAGATTGAAGACTTCGCAAAAAAGAACATAAAGCCGAAAGAAGTTTCAATAACAGGAAAACTTATAATTCGCTCTTATGCCTCTGACGGCATAAATGTAATAAAGAAGGCACTTACATCAAATGTGACGAAAGGAGTAAAGGTGTCTTATTTTGGCGCGCCAAAATACCATATTGAGGCTGTTGCGAAAAACTATATTGACTGCGAAAAATCAATAAATACTGTGAACAGCAAAATTATAGATGCAATAACAAAGGCCGGCGGGGAAGCAGAGTTCGTACGGGATAAAGCATAGTTTTGTGAATAAAATGAGTGCGCACCATATTATGAGATGCACTGAATGCTGGCAATACACTATGCAGGACAAATGCCCTTCCTGCGGCTCAAAAACGCGCGACCCGAAGCCGCTTCGGTACTCGCCACCTGACAAGTACGGAAAGTACAGGCGCATTGCACTTAAGGAGTTGATGAAAAATGAGTGACACGAAAATCATTATTACAGGAAAAAAACCAACATTAAAAAATGCAATACTTGTTGAAGGCCTTCCGGGAATCGGGTATGTTGGAAGAAACGCAGTTGCGTACCTTATTGAAGAGCTTGGTGCAGTAAAGTTTGCAGAGCTTTCTTCGCACCATTTTCCGCCGGTTGTCCTGATAGATGCGAAAAAGGACGGCAAAATGGTTGGTTTGAAAAACGAATTCTATCACATAAAAGCGCAAGCCGGAACATCGCGCGACATAGTTGTTCTTGTTGGTGACTCCCAGAGCATAGACTCTCTCGGGCATTATGAGATTGTGGAGACGGTGCTTGATTTTGCAAAAGAGCTTGGCATAAAGGAAATAATAACAACAGGCGGCTTTGCAACAGGCGAGCTTGTTGAGCGCGCACCCAAAGTCTTTGGGGCAGGTGTTGACCTGGAATATGCAAAAGCTTTTGAAAAGAACGGCGTCAAGTTCAGGGACACGAATGTCGGGCAGATAATCGGCGCATCAGGGCTTCTCATCAGCATGGGGCACGAGAGGGGAATGAAAGGTGTCTGCCTTATGGGCGAGACATCCGGAATGCTTTTGTCAGACCCTAAGGCAACTGAGGCTGTTCTTGAGGCTATTGTTAAGTATCTTGGAATAAAGATAGACATGACTAAGATAGACAAAAGGGTGAAGGAGATTGAGGCTGTGATAAAGAAGATAGAGGCTCTTCATACTAAGATGGCTGCCGGCCCGAAACAGGGCTCAGGCGGAGATCATTTAGGATATATTGGCTAAGAGGTTGTGATTTGATGGAAACATATACAAGATTCGAAAGATCAAGAATTATCGGTGCGAGGGCGCTTCAGCTTTCAATGGGCGCACCAACGCTGTTGAAGAGCAAGGATACAAACCCGATTACGCTCGCTCGTGCAGAGTTTGAGAAGGGTGTTATTCCTATTACGGTTGTGCGGGATTAGGGTTAAAGGTTTAAATTTCTTCGAGGGTAAAGAAGTGCATCGAGACATGATTGTTTTGGTGTGGTTTTGATATACGAAAACGAATACTTCGTGCGCTTGAGTCGATATAAATTCCCTCAAAATGCGCTATTGATACCATTTTGAGGTCCTGAAAATCTACAAATGCAGTTGATTAAGCTTTTCAGGCTTTTCAGATGGTTCGCCTCGCAAACAAAGTGAGCGCGCCGTTTGCGGGCTCACACACTGAAAACCCCGTCGTAACTCAACGGTAGAGTGCTCGGCTGTAGACAAGTGCCTTACGGTGCTTTGGATTAGCAAGCATTCAAAAATGTGGAAACCGAGATGTTCCTGGTTCAAATCCGGGCGACGGG
>JAIVYS010000102.1:0-2129 GCA_048635325.1 Candidatus Bathyarchaeota archaeon | reverse complement strand
TAGTTCTGACCCTAAGTATCTAACAACTAGAAAGATTTTAGATTTATCAGTCTCACTTAATTTTCTATCTTCGATATGCACTTCTCCTTTCTTTCCAACTAATTTTGCGTACTTCTTGATGCTATTTATCAATTCAAGAACTTGTTCGGTCTTGAATTTTTCCTCATCTTCAACAAAAAAACCATCGATTAAACTGTCTTTATCCATATTACCACCATTTGATATATTTCATATATTGGTACTTATTTATAAACCTTGCGTTTTATAGACCTCAATCCGCTTTATTTAGTAGTATTTTATGAAATAATATTTTTAGTGATATGTGATATAACTTATTTTACGAAGTGAAATACAATATGTGCGTAGCACTTGAATTCCCCCCTTATTTTTTTAAAAGAAATGGAAATTTTATTGTATTTAACAAACGAATTATACGGAATAAATTCCGTATAATTCCGTTATATGCGCCTGTTTGCTCTTTTATTGAAGAATGCGCTTACAACAAGGTACTTATCCTAAAAGTACCCGCATCGCCTTAACAGCCCTCTCCGGCGAAGGATAAGTCGGAAGCCCGTCTTTCTCAAGAGTCCGAAGAATTATCTGTGTATATTCTCCGCCTGTAGCGGCAAACACAATGGGCTTGTCGCTTTTGCTGCTTGCATCAAGCAGGACATCTGTTATTTCCGGCCCCAGTGTCGAGGTCTGGAGCAGGGAAAGCGCGATTATGCCGTCAACATTCTTGTCCTTTATGAGCGCGCTGAGCGCTGCCGCATATCTGTCAGCAGTTGCATCACCTATCAGGTCAAGCGGGTTTCGGACCTGCGAATAGTTCTTAGGCATTACAGGAAGCACAGAGCCGATTGTTTCATTTGAGAACTCTGCCAGCTCAAGCCCATGCCTGATGCATGCATCAGTGCAGAGTATTCCGAACCCACCCCCGTTTGTGACAATCCCGATTTTTTTTCCTTTAAGGCGCGGCTGGTATGCAAGGACACGCCCGTAATCAAACATGTCCTCCATGTTGTTGCACAGTATCGCGCCTGCCTGCTTCATTGCGCCCTCAAAGACATCATAGCTTCCGGCAAGGCTGCCTGTATGCGATATTGCAGCTTTTTGCCCGGCATCACTTCTGCCTGCCTTGAGGATGACAACAGGCTTTGTTTTAACAGTGTTTTTTATTGCCTGCATGAGCGCACGCCCGTCTCGCGGGCCTTCAATGTAAAGTATTATTGATTCTGTGTTTCTGTCTTTTTGGAGGTACTCAAGAAGGTCAACTTCATCAACATCTGCCCTGTTGCCATAGCTTATGAATTTGCTCAGGCCAATCTGCTCTGTTGCTGCCCAGTCAAGCACTGCCGAGCCGAGTGCGCCGCTTTGGGAGACAAAAGCGATTTTTCCTGCAGGAGGGCGCTGCAGTTTATATTCAGGCAAAAACATTGTATTGACGCAGCTTTTAGTGTCATATATGCCGAGGCAGTTCGGCCCTATAATGCGCGTCTTTGTCCCTGCAATAATTTTCTTCAGCTCTTCCTCGCGCCCGATACCCTCGCCGCCAATCTCGCGGTATCCTGCTGTAATCAGGACTACTGCGCCAACCTTTTTTTTAACGCACTCTGCAACAGCCTTGTTTGAAACAGATGGCGGTACAGCAACAACTGCAAGGTCTATACTTTTTTTAATATCCAGAACAGAGTCATAGCATTTTTTAGACATAATTTCCTTTTCATTCGGGTTGACAGCGAATGTCTCGCCTTTGAAGTCCTCTATGAAATTTTTAAGAATCGTGTGCCCGAATTTTTTCGGGTTTGAGGATGCGCCTATTATTGCCGCGCTTTTCGGATTGAAGAAATCAGAGAGCATGGATATTATTTGGTGTCGGGGCATATATGCTTTTTGATAAAACATCAATTCTTTTGTTGAGAATAGAGATGTTACAACCAAAGTATAATGATTTATATGTTTCTGCGTGATTTAATTCATGCCAGCAGCATCTGTTAAAGCAACATACAACCCTCTTTGTAGAATGGAAGACTTTGCAGGAAAACGTTCTCCTTTTCATTCCTACAGGGTTGATGGTCCAAAAGAATATCTTGAGCAAAGTGGTATTGAAGTTATTGATTCTTCTTTAG
>JAIVYS010000101.1:0-2190 GCA_048635325.1 Candidatus Bathyarchaeota archaeon | reverse complement strand
TCACACCCAATCAGAAAAGGCTTCTTTTTAAAGTAACAAAAGAAGATGAAAGCGATGAGAAAAATAAGTCACCTTCAAAAAAATCTCAAAGGAAAATACAGCCACCAAAGCGCGCGCGTGCACGAAGGCACTCTGCTATTAATAATATTTCACATGTTGAAATAGAACTCGATCCTATTGTAAAAGATAATATATCTAATCTAAAAATGACCATTGACTTGATTCTATGGCTTTTAGATCTCTACTTCAAAGGAAATGTAGAGGAGGAACATTTCATCAGTTTATTTGACTCTTATGAATACCGATTAAATCAATGTTTGAAACGAAGAGAACAAATGCTAGAAAGTGCCAGAGACTTATTACCGTTACAAAAATCGCTGAATAAGGCTATGTTACAACTCTCTGAGCTTGAAAAAAAGAAGATAATCGGATTTGATGTTGTAGAATTAAGTCCTAAAAAGCATGATTTCAGCTGCGACTTCCTCGCTGCAAAATTAGTATATAAAATTCTTGGATATTGCCAAAAGGATTGATTCATCACTAAATAATCGTGATAAATAGAAAGCTTTAAAAAGCAAACTCAACTTTCTGCTATAAAATGTCATTATATAAAACAGCTAAAATAACATTAAGCACTATTCTATCTACCGCAGTAATTGCTCTTAGCGCTCCAGCATTTGCAGCAGATTACTCCAAAGGGTATTCTTGGAATACATCCAAAAACAATATTACCAAAACGGGCTGGTGGCTCAGTTGGTAGAGCGCTGCCCTGGCATGGCAGAGGCCGCGGGTTCGATTTAGGTCATTGCATTTCGCAATGAAATTGCGAAAATCCCGTCCAGTCCACTATTTTATCTCGCCCATAACAATGGGCTTCACAGACACGTTTTCTGTATCAAAAACATATGCCTGCGGAATGAGGGCAAGCGCGCAGTTTATATACACTGTGCCGTTGTGCTTTACATGCCCGTTGTCCTCGTGTATGTGCCCGAAGACGTGCGCAAGGGGTTTTTTTGCCTCATCGAACTGCCTGTACCCTGCATAGCCTGCACGGGAACTCCATGCGCGGTCAAGCACACCCTCCGGAGGGTAGTGCGTCATGAATATTATCTTTTTTGCATCAATTTCCTTGGTTCCATCTAGCATTGCTTCGCTGTCAGAAGGAAAGCCTGAACTTGATGCAAGAAAGTAGTATCCTTTGTACTCTTTTATTCCGTGGTTCAGGACAAGAACGTTCTTTTCATTTGACTTAAGCCCGGGATCCCAGTTGCCGGGAACTATGAATGAGCGCACTTTCAGCCTCCTGAAGAAATTTGCTGCAAACTCATTGCTCAGAAAGTCCCCGCAGTTTATCAGGACATCTATCTTTTCAGCATCAATTGCATCAAGCACTTTTTGCGCGAGCGCCTCGCTTCTGTGCAGGTCTGCTGTGCAAAGGATTTTCATAACTAAAGTTTGAAAGAAATAGTTAAAAAGGTATGAATTATTCCCCGTACATCCTCAAGTGGCTATTCCTGACAGGCTTTGCAAGCTTTTTTATTGCATTCTCAAAATCATCCATACAAATCTTTGCATTGTTGCTCCTTATTGCAAAGTATCCTGCTTCTGTACAGGCAGCCTTTACGTCTGCTCCGGAGAATTTTAACGTCTTTTCTGCCAGTGCTTTCAGGTCCACGTCTGCTTCAAGGCTCATTTTGGAGGTATGTATTTTGAATATTTCTTCTCTTCCTTCTGCGTTCGGAAGAGGCACCTTTAGCATCCGGTCAAGCCGCCCCGGGCGCGTAACAGCAGGGTCAAGTATATCAAGCCTGTTTGTCGCACCGACAACCTTGACGTTGCCGAGTGGGCGAAAGCCGTCAATTTCAGCCAAAAGCTGCATGAATGTGCGCTGTACCTCGCGCTCGCCCGAGGTTCCGACCTCGATTCTTTTTGCAGCGATTGCGTCAATTTCATCAATGAATATGATTGAGGGCGCCTTTTCGCGCGCAAGGTCGAAGATAGACTTCACGAATTTTGTCCCCTCGCCTATGAACTTCTGCACAAGCTCAGAGCCGACAATCTCGATAAATGTCGCGTGAGTCGTTGCAGCTGCTGCCTTTGCAAGAAGCGTCTTTCCTGTGCCCGGCGGGCCATGAAGAAGTATACCTTTAGGTGGATCTATACCGACTTTCATGAAAAGATCCGGGTGAA
>JAIVYS010000100.1:0-2805 GCA_048635325.1 Candidatus Bathyarchaeota archaeon | reverse complement strand
CCGTCTCTCATTCCAAAACAGATACTGGCAAACATGAACACAAAAATAATTCTGGGGCTTGAGCTTGCATCAGAAAGGCGGGCTGTTATTGAGAGCGCGTCGCAGGATCTCTCAAAAAGCGAGAAGACAATTGCGAGCCTTGATATGGGCGAGGCAATAATAACATCAAATTTCACAAAATTCGCAGTGCCTATTAAACTGCCGCATTTCGAAGAAATTGTCGATGATGTAAATAAAAGAAAAGATGTGTCTAAGCAGAGTTTCAGAGGACTTGTTTCTTAAATCAGGGACATATTCATCGGATTTGTCTCGTTGTTAGCATCTTCAATCGCGCTGATTGCGTCCATTCTTCTGCAAAACTCATGGAATTGTAGTTCGTCGCATATCACTTCTTCAACAGCTTCAGAAGTTATGTTTTCAATTTCTTCTTCGCCTGCGTATGTTTCTGCAACAAGCTTCATAGTTGTTCCCACCGATGCCTCAACGAGAAATACATATGGAGTGTATTTGTTGACAACATCTTCAACTGCCCGAACATCTTTCTGGCAAAAGAAACCACAGTCTGCCGGGATAGAAAGCCTTAAAAGCGGAAAGCCCTGCGAAAGTATTCCATACACCTGCGCATCTGTAAGCGGCTGGCGGATGATATTCTCATCAGGCATCTTTGCTGACTGCCGTCCAATGCCATACTCTATTGCAATCCCGACCATAGAGCCAAGAAAGAGCAAAAGCATTACAAGCACTGCAATCTGGTTGTTTGAAATTCTTCGCTTCATTGGATTCACCGCATCTTAAGCAAATTGTCGACTAATTTTAAATACGCATTTATGTCCTCATCTTTCAGCCCGGTCCTCTTAAGGGTTTCTGTGGGTGCATCCTTAAAATCAATCACGTCATAGATTTTTTCGTCAATGAGCTTTTGGCGCGCCCATCGGGGTATTGAAATCATGGAAAGCGGGTATGCCTTGTGCTCCTCAATCAGGTCATTTAGCCCCGAGCCATGCGGAAAATTCCAGCCCGTCATCTTTATGCCCTTGCAGCGGGCATATGTTATTGCGTGCTCTGAATATTTCGTATTTGTTATAACCCATGCAGATGTTGCCGAAACCGAACCTGCGTCGCCGTTCTTGTCTGCGTTCTGAACATCGTCAAGGCGCGACCACTGGCGCATTGGCACGTCAAGGCCTGTATATGTGTGGCTGCGGAAGTGGTGCTTGCACTCAACCAACGCAAGATCCCTGTCCTTTTTTGCAATAACATCAATCTCATGGTCAATGCAGCGCCCTTGTATCTTTGGCTCAGGGCTGTGAGTGGCGCCGTAGCCGCATCTTGAAAGGAGGCGTGTAATATAGTATTCAAACTCAAAGCACTCTGAATCCATGTTAGACACAGATTCCTTTAAGTTGTATCGTGCAGCCAGATGCTCTTCTTCGTTTTCGAGAAGATTGTGCACCATCTTGAAGAGCTTGCCTGTCGGCATGCCGTCATAAATTTTTTTGGAAACTTCGTCGACTATTTTTTCAGCTGTTTCTGTAGAGACGCCTGCACGAAGGCAGCTTCTGCGAACCTTTTCAGGGTCGTACTTGTCCACTTCGCCGTTCATTTTTATGACGTTGACCATGTGAAATTATTGGGGCGTGTAGTATTATAAAAATTGTGTGTGTTTTTAGAAACTTGCCGTTTGCGGGCTAGCTCGTCAAAGATCTTGAAAATCTACTATGCTTTTGGTTAAGCTTTTCAAGCTCTTTTCCAGCTCAACTCAAAAATAATGCGAGCGTGTTGCTCAAATCATTCTTGATGAAGCAAATCATGAAAATCCACAAGTTCTGTTGGATAGGCTTTTCAAGCTCTTTGGACGGTTCGCATCGAAACCAAGTCGAGCATGCCGGTTTCGCGCTCACTCGCCAAAGATAGCCCCGACAGGATTCGAACCTGGATCACCGGTTCCAAAGACCAGTATGCTTGCCATTACACCACGGGGCTTTATGGGTTCTTTTAGAAGGAGAATTTATATTAGAATAAGTCATGCCCGAAAAATTAAAAAGAAAAAGAAATCCGGCGCAAATCTTCATTGCGCCGGAAAAATTAAATCAACGCTTTTTATTCGTTTTCTTGACATATCCTTTTGAGAGTTCTGCCACAGTGTCCTTAAGCCCAAGACCGATAGCGAGGGCAATACCAAGACCCAGTGATGCTATCAGTATCAGCAGAATGTTGTTTATTAGTGCTGCGTTAATCTCTATCAACGGCAAAGCAGTTGCAATACCAACGTACACTATCAGGAAGAAGATAACCTTTCCTATCATGTTCTGGTACAGCCCTTTTGAGCCGACTATTTCTTCTTTCACGTATATCGCAATTGCATAGCTTGCAATCAAAACAACGACTGCGCCGATAACGCCTGGTATGAAGTTGACAATCTCGTTTATGCTTATGCTTATTGCCTCTACATTAAGCTGCACTGCTGCCTGCTGCAGGAAGATTAGATACAGGACCCACTTTGAGACCGTACCAAGAACGCTGCTTAGCTTAAATGAAAGCTGTTCTTTTTCCTTCAGATGCGAATCAATTTTGCTCCTTGCAATTATCTTCTCGACAACTGCTCCAACAACTCTACCGAGCACATATCCTATTACAAGAATTATTATAGCATACATAAGATTTGGTATGCCGGTAGTAACACTTGTTGTCAAATTATCTAATGTGCTTTCAAGCACGCTCATATACATCACCTAGTAAAATATAGTCCAAGAGGAGTATATATAGGTTTTGAACAAGGGTGTTTCTATAATATTTTGTTTTTTA
>JAIVYS010000099.1:0-2735 GCA_048635325.1 Candidatus Bathyarchaeota archaeon | reverse complement strand
CCTTGAAAAGATTGAACAGCTTATAGATGAAATGGTAAAAGCCAGGAAAGAACAGAAAGAAACCGGCTTTGATAGAAATACCTTTGCAATTTACTGGACATTGAAACAGGAAGGCATAAAAGAATCCAAAAAACATGCTCCTTTGATAGACAATGTCTTTAATAGATTCCCGAACTATAAACATAATCGCTTTCGAGAAAGAAGACCAGGTCATCTTTTCTTCAGAAGTCATTCCGAGCCCGATAAACAGGGCGAACCGGTTCACGCTTGAGCGCGACCTTCGCGAGCAGGGCGTTAGGATAATGGACCACGTGCATGTATCAGGGCACGCGCGCAGGGAAGACCACCGCGACATGATACGCATGCTGAAACCGCAAAACATTATACCGAGCCACGGCCACATGGAGAAATTGTCCAGCTTTGCTGCGCTTGCAACAGAAGAAGGATATTTTCTTGGGAAGAACCTGCATATTCTTTATGACGGGGCTGTGATAGAGATAAAGTAGGGCTTGTGAATATGCGAAAAGAAGTAATTGAAATTGAGAATGTTGCTTCGCCACCAAGCCCGTTTAATTATGTGGTTAAGGCAGGCAATTTCCTGTTTCTTTCAAGCCAGTTGTCTGTTGATTTGAAGACAAATAAAATACTTGATGGGTCTGTCACAGAGCAGACAAAACAGGCGCTTGAAAATATTAAGTTTTTGCTTGAGTCTTCAGGGGCAACGATGGATGACATAGTAAAGACCGTCGTATATTTGCGCGATACAAATGATTTTGAAGAAATGAATGTTGTTTACAGGACTTATTTCAAAAAAGGTACAGAACCTGCGAGGGTTACGGTTCAAGCCGCATCCCCTATCAAGGGTATTGATATAGAAATTGATGTAATTGCTGTTGTTTCTGAACCACCTTTATGATTTGAAGTTCCTAAACCAATATATCCTTTCTCACCCAAACCACTGTATGAAACAAGCAATCATCATCCGCCGCGACCTTAAGCTTAGCGCAGGCAAGGCTGCTGCGCAAGCATCCCATGCATCTGTCGAGGCATACAAGAGGGCAGATGAGGAGTCCCAGGAAGAATGGGAATCAGAAGGGCAGAAAAAGGTCGTCCTTCGCGTACAAGATGAAAAAGAGCTTCTTGAATTGTTCATGCAGGCAAAGCGCGAGAAACTGCCTTGCGCGCTCATCAAGGACGCAGGGCGCACGCAGATTGCTCCCGGGACAGCCACTGCTGTCGCAATAGGCCCTGCAGAAGAAGCGCTCATTGACAAGCTGACAGGTTCTTTGAAATTATACTAGTGATGAGCTTATGCTGTTGTTAAAGGACCTTCTTTTCTGGGCAATGTATTTCATATCATTTTATATGTCTGTTTTCATTATTTTAACCCTTTTTGAGCGCAAAATAAGAAAAAATCCTGCGCAATCAGGGGCGCTTCCTTTTGTGAGTGTGCTTGTTCCCGCATACAATGAGGGCAAAACTATATCTAGTACACTGAACTCGCTTCTTGCACTTGATTACCCGAAAGAGAAGCTTGAAATTGTGGTTATAAATGACGGCTCAACAGACTCCACAAAAAAAATTGTAGAAGATATCTATACGAAACAAGGAGTGGTGCTGATAAACCAGAAAAACAAAGGAAAAGCAGCTGCAATGAACAACGGGATCAAGCGTGCGCACGGAGAGCTTGTCGCGTGCCTTGACGCTGACTCCTTTGTGCAAAAAGACACAATGAAAAAAATGGTCGGCTTTTTTGCGGACACTTCTGTAGCCGCAGTAACACCCATACTGAAAGTCTCTAAACCAGAGACCCTTTTGCAGAAAGCCCAATGGCTTGAGTATGTGCTCTACACATTCTTGAAGATGATACTTGCATCCATACAGTGCCTTAATGTAACCCCGGGACCGTTTAGCATCTACAGGAAAAAGCATGTTCTTGAGGTTGGCGGGTTTGACGAGAACTCTATTGTAGAAGATCAGGAAATTGCGTGCCGCCTGCAAAAGCAACATTTCAAGATAATGCAAAGCATTGACGGCAATGTCCTGACAGTTGCCCCTCGCACAATTAAGGAGCTTTACATTCAAAGAAGGCGCTGGTACAAGGGCACCGTAATAAATCTTTACAAGTACCGAAGCATGATGCTCAACAAAGAGTATGGCGACTTTGGTGTGTTCCAAATGCCTTCGCTGCTTGTAGGCATTATAACACCTTTTGTTATTTTACCCCTTTTTCTGTCATATACCATAAGCCCTATAGTCAGTTTTTTGAGGCATGTTTACCTTGCAGGGCTCAACATATCACTGGACTTTGAGATTCATAATTTCATGACAAACTACCTTATTTCCCTTGATTATGCCAAGTTATTTATTATTGCAATTGTTTTCATAATCAGTGTGTGGCTTATGATGCTTGCGCACAAAAACACCCGTGAAAAGCTGGCTTTTTCGAGCGTGGTTCCGCTGGTGTTTTTTTTCATCATTTATTACATACTTCTTTCATTTATGTGGGCTGGTGCTATGCTTGAGCTTGCATTTGGAAAAAACAAAAAGTGGTAATTTTATGCAGACAAGAATCACATCCAGCAAAAACAAATACTTTGCTGCAGGCATGGCGACACTGATTGTATTCGTGCTTGGAATACTTCTTGGAATTGTCATTGATCAGAAAAAATACGAGTATGTGACAAATCTTGCATTGGAGCAGGAAGTTGAATTTAGCAGCCTGCAAGTTCAAT
>JAIVYS010000098.1:0-2810 GCA_048635325.1 Candidatus Bathyarchaeota archaeon | reverse complement strand
CTACAAAATGCAAAATGGAGTATTACCACAGGTATGTCCTTAAGAACCTTAAATTTCTTGTGACAATAACAGACGATAAATACAAAGTTTTCAATGAAGCCACAGGTAATTGGAATTCGCTTGAGTTTAAATTCTTTGTATTTCTTCCTATGGTGGACGACAACTGCTGCAGTGGAAAAATATGCAGCACTTTCGGGGCGGGTGATTGTTCTGCTCCTCCTGCAGCCGCGCCGGCCTTATAAGAAAATCACCATAATAGCCCCTGCAATAAGAAAAGGTATAAGCCCTGTTTTTTTCTGCACAAAAAACACAGGCTTTTTGTATTTTTTGCAGACCGCATGTATTTCAGATATGCTTTCCTTTTTCAGGGGTGAGAAAAAAGAGGCTACAACCCGCTTGCCAAATACTTTTTGTTCCATTCCATATCTTGCAAGCCCCATCATGCTTGGGAGTATGCTATTTGTAAACACATACCTTTTTCCATCCCAAACAATTGCTTCAGCCGGTGTCATGCCTTCTTTTAAGTCATGCGGCTTGCATGCGATACTGAATACATCTTTTGCTGCAAAGAAAAAGCGTATCAGAAAGATATATACAACAGCATAAATTGCAGGATTAAGAAGAGACGCTGTTCTTGAGAAAATGATTGCATGAATTATTGAGATGGCAAATGCAGTACTCCACGCTGTTGTTGGAATAGAGTATTTCCTAAGAAAAAAATATAGTCCAAATACAGCTATTATTGAAACATACATATTCATCCCGAATATGGTGAAGACATATCCTATTGAAAAAATTGGCAGGAATATGTTCAGAGCGTTAGGAACACCACCTTTTGCAGTATTGTTTTTTTCAGCAATTCTTTTTCTTTTTGATCTCTTTTTGAATATACCTGCTGAGACATATACCATAAATACAAACGTAGTTGTTATCAAGAGGCTTGCAGGCATGTTTGCCTCAGGCTTTGCAACGAGGAGAAAAAGCGACAGCGAAAGGTACACCGCCGTGGTTTTAATGCCGAATATGTTTGTTGCCCTGAAAAACACAGCAGACAGAACTATTTTTGCAAGTTCTACATACATTTTTTCACCTTTTTAGAGTTGCCCATGTTTTGAAGAGTTTCATGTACTTTTCATCCTGCATTTTTTCAAAAAGATATTCAAACATAGCTTTGTTTACTTTACAGTCAAAATCAAGCGGCGTTCTTGAGATGGTGTCTGAAAAACTTGCGTATGTTCGTGTAAAACACGTTCCGCAGTATGCAGTAAAAACACAAGTGTCGCACAAAGGTTGCGATTCAGAGGTTCTTGTATTCATATAAATGGTTCTTTGGGCAACATCATAATAATTTTCTTCTACATTTCCTATCTCGAGGTCTTGTATGGTCTTTGCAAGGTCGCACGGAAATATTGTCCCGTCGGGCGAAATAGATATCTGCGATATTCCTGCCCCACATGGCTTTCTCATACACATATATGAGCGCGGAAAGCCGGTCATGTTGCGTATCATCGCACGAACTACAGGATCATAAACCGAAGTGCCCTTGGCTGATAGCTCAAACATATATTCTAATCCCTCTTTCCAGAATTGAAAAAATTCTTCAGGATTTACATGCAGGTCTTTTCGTTCTTTTGCGCGCCCTATTTGGTATATTGGGCGAAACATTACTTTTCTATATCCGTGGCTCAGGTACTCATCAATTATTGCCTTTGATCCGAATTTCAGGCTATATGCACTTATTGTTGGAAGAATATTCACGGTTTTGCCGCATTCTCGAAAATATGTAATCCATTTGGTGACTTCATCATAAGAGCCTTCCCCGTCAATAAATTTTCGATTGATGTTATGGAGCTCTTTCGGGCCGTCAAGCGAAGAGCAGAGGCCGATATTGTTTTCAATAATATATTCGGCGATTTTTTCAGTCATCAGGGTCAGGTTGCTTACTAAGACAATGGACTGTATTTTTTTGCCTGATGACTTTGCATCCTCTTTTATATCACTTATGAATTCCTTAATCATATCGAATTTTTCCAGAGGTTCACCGCCTTGGAATTCCAGATGAAAAGACGTTTGTGGGGAAGAAAGTATGAATTTGCGCGTACGATCCATGGTTTTTTTGCTCATTGTTTTGCTTTGCTTTGGCCCTGCGTTTGCAAGGCAATAAGTGCATTCAAGATTGCACTTATCAGATATGTTGATGATGTATGACTTTGGTGCAGAAAAAAACATGAATTGATTTTTCAAAGAGCAAATGATTTTTGGTATGTTTTCCTGTGTTATAACTATGCCGACATCAGTGAGTTTTGCAAGAAGCGCTTTGTCTTCTCGAAAGGTTCCCTGAAAAAAAGAACAGTATTCTTTAGCATCAAGAAATACGAAACTGCCGTGCCGTGTTGTCAAAAGATACTTTCCAGAGTTCATTTTTTTGATGAAATGCTCGTTTAGGATGCCATTTTCTTTCGTATCTGAATCTAGTTTGCTATTCAAATAAGTCACCTAATTGGCTTTATTTCATCAGTTCCGTAGGCTTCAAAGTAACTATTCCATGAGCCAGTGCAGTTTTGAATGTAACGGCATCCTTTGCACTTTTCGATTGTGCCGTAAGTAAGCCGGACACGATACATATCGGTTTTAGGGGTTTTTGAAAACACACTATCTCTCTGTTTTTTTCCAACAAAAGGCCTGTACTTTTTGGAAAGCACGCATGGAGGGATGGAATATGTTTTGATTGCCAGGCCGTATTTTTTTGCGGTTTCAATCGCTTTTTCAACATACGGTGCTGCCTCGCTCAGTTTTACTCCTATTATATC
>JAIVYS010000097.1:0-3039 GCA_048635325.1 Candidatus Bathyarchaeota archaeon | reverse complement strand
CAATCATGCCTGCTGCAAAGACAAGAAGTGTAAAAAGAACAAGATTTATTCTGGATAAAGCCATATTACTATATGCGCCCGAAATGTTATATATTAAAATAAGTGCAAGGCACGCAACAGGGCAGGACACTTCATAAAAGCGGTATTTGCACCCTACCTTCGCCCTGGAACCTGAAAGCACCCGCGACGCACCTTAGGGCTGCTCCGGTCAGGGCCTGACCCAATTCGACGCATCGTGAATCTGACAGGGCAGGGAATCATTGTTCAGGCACAAGCCCGTATTTTCATAAAGACATACCACACCTGTCGCTTCAGCCCCTGTATAGACGATTTCAGGTGATGGGACTCGCCTAAGATCCCGGCCTAGCCTTGCAGGATTAATTAGAAAGAGACTTTTTTATATGGATTATTTGCCGAATCTTCTCTGCCTTGAATTAAAATCAGCTATTGCAGATAGAAACTCTTTTTTCTGAAAATCCGGCCAGCACTTTTTTGAAAAATAATATTCAGCGTATGCGCCCTGCCATAAAAGAAATCCGGATATTCTCTGCTCTCCGCTTGTGCGGATTATAAGGTCCGGGTCCGGTGTTCCATTAGTGTAAAGGTTTTTGCGAAAAACATCTTCTGTTATTTCATCCGGCTTTATTTCATTGCTTTGCACAAGCCGTGCAATTTTTACAGCAGCGTCAATAAGTTCCTGCCTCCCCCCGTATGCAACCGCAATATTAAGAAAGATATCGCCATATTGTTCTGTTGCCAAAACCGCTTTTGCCATTGCATCCTGAACTTTTTTTGGCAAAAGGTCAGGGCGCCCTATTACATTGATTTTTACGCGGCGCTCGTGTATTTTCCTGTTTTCAACAATTCCCAGAAATTCCTTTTCAAAAAGATTCATCAAAAAATTAAATTCTTTTTTCGGCCTGTCAAGATTTTCTATAGAAAGGGCATAAATCGTAACATATTTTGTGCCTGCCTCATAACACCAGTCAAGGACGTCCTCTATTTTTCTGGCGCCTGATTCATGCCCAAAAAGTGCCTGTTTCATCAGATGGCGCGAAAACCTTCTGTTGCCGTCCATAATAAAACCAATGTGCTGAGGTGTTTCGTGCATAGACATACCAAACCACTTTGGATTCTTATTTTAAATATTTTGCCAGACCGAGAAGGCGCGGGTTCTTCAGGACAAGTTTCATAAGTTTTGCGGTTCTGCCATCAGAAAGATCCGCAATATCGTCCCCGGTAAATGATTCTGAAATCAGGTTCATGTCTTCATCAGACATGTTCTCAAATGCGTTGACAACTTTCTCAACCCTGCGAAGCTGATTCCCTCTTTCATTCCACCACAAGGTATTGTACTCATCAAGTCCTTCTGCTGATGTATTGCCTGAATTTATGGCATTTACAATAACCTTTGCAGCCAAAACTCCTGCATAAGTTGCCTCTGCAAGCCCTCCCCCGTGAACAGGATTTACCTGATGGGCCGCATCCCCTACTGCAAGAAAATTATCCAACGCCATTTTAACAAGGAAGTTGCCAATAGGTATTGCCCCTGCATTTTCCTCAATTATTGCACCTTTTTTCACGGAATCTGTATTCTTTATCCACTCATCAAGATATTGCTTTGCTGTTTTTTCATTCACGCCACCAATGCCTATGCCAACATTTGCAATGTGCCTGCCCTTAGGAAAAATCCATATGTATCCTCTTGGTGCGATTTTTCTGCCAAGATAAAAATAAAGTTTTTTTGGGTTCCTAATGTCAATATTTGCCATTTCATATTGGTATCCGGAATCAACGTTGCTTAAATTGTTTGAGACTTTTAACCCAGCCATGCGCCCGATTTTTGATTCAATCCCGTCTGAAGCCACAACAATTTTTGCGCGTATCTTATATTTTTTCCCTTCATATACAGCTTCAACACCTGTTATTTTTTCATTATCATCCCGAAGAAGCCCGATAACTTCTGTTTTTACGCGTATTTCTGCACCTGCTTTTGCAGCATCATATGCAAGGAACTTGTCAAATACCTTTCGCTCTATAACTGCTCCTCCATCTCCTCCCGAAATCTCCAGTGCCTTGCCGGAAGGCGCATACATTACGCCTCCATCAATATGCTGGCAAACAAACTGTTCGTCGCGCCTGTAGCCAAGCCGCTCAATAACACCATAACCAACCCCTTCGCCGCATCGCTTGGGTGCGCCTATCTCCTGGCGCTTCTCAAGAAGAAGAACTTTTAGGCCTGCTTCTGCAGTATGCCTTGCAGTGACAGAGCCGCCAGGCCCTGCACCGACAATAATAACATCATAGCTGTTTTTCATTAAACCGCCTTTGCATTAATGCTCTAAACCAAACCCCTGATTTCTAATTCGCTTTGCATTCTCATATATGTGTGGTTTGCGGCACGTAAAAAGAGGCTCTAATCTTCAACTCTTGGCGCAAGAACATATGAAAGCCGAACTTTACCCGGCGAGTCAAAGACAACCTTCAGGGGGTAATCTTTTCCAAGATATATTTTGGCTGTATCAGAAAGCTTTGTTGCCCTGTCTATTTTTTTAAGATAATCCAGCGAGAATTTTGACTTTGCTTCAGTTATTGCCTTGACAGCAACAACGCCTTCAGAATCCTTGTCAAGGAGCAGGCTCATGTTGCTCGTGTCACCTTCAGAAGCCATGCCAAAAGAGCCCTCTTTTGCAGATAAGATAATAGTGTCACCGACAATAGATGCATCCGCTATGCCCCCGGAAAAGACATATGTGCTTATCTCAACAGTTGCCGGAAAATCAAGGTTCATTTCCGGGATCTCTCCCTTCTCTATCTCAAGAAGAGGTATTGTGAATTTTCGAAGAGATTTTCCTGTAATCGTGATATTCAGCTTGTTTACCTCGTTTTCAACATCAAGGGAAACTGTGTCTTCAGCCCCTGCGCGCTTCAACACAGCGAGCAGGCTGTCAATGTTTATCGCAATTTCAGTTTCTTTTTCTGCCTTGTATTCCTTAAACACAGCAGCCATGAGTTCAAAGTCTATTAAGACAACCATTG
>JAIVYS010000096.1:0-3155 GCA_048635325.1 Candidatus Bathyarchaeota archaeon | reverse complement strand
ACGCGCATCGGAAACTCTTTGTAGCTGTGCACTTTTTCCTTATACAGCAGCATACCTCCGGGGCAGTTCATTGGCTTGACTGCGTATTCCTCACCATCTATCTTTGTGAAGTACATGTTGTCCTTGTAGTGGTCCCAGTGCCCTGACTGAAGCCACAGCTTCTTGTTGAGTATCAACGGCGTCTTTGTCAGGACATAGCCGTGCTTTGTGTGTATTTCGCGCCATAATTTTTCTATCTCATTCCATAGAATCATGCCTTTTGCATGGAAGAACGGGAATCCCGGTGCCTCATCGTGGATGCTGAACAGGTCCAGCTGTTTTCCAAGCTTTCGGTGGTCTCTCTTCTCTGCTTCCTCAAGCATCTTAAGGTGCGCGTCAAGCTCTTTCTTGGAAGAAAAAGCTACGCCGTAAATTCTTTGCAGGCTCTCGCGCTTCTCGTCCCCGCGCCAGTACGCGCCTGAAGCCTTTGTGAGCTTCACAGCCCCGATTTTCCCGGTTGAAGGCACATGCGGGCCCCTGCAGAGGTCGCGAAACTTCCCGTGCGTGTAAAATGAAATTTCCTTGTCATCCTTGTGGTCTTCAATGATTTCTGCCTTGAATTTGTTATTATCTTTCCTGTAATAGTCCACAGCATCTTTTCGGGACATGACAGAGCGCGAGAATTTCTCATCCTTTTTGATTATCTCTTTCATCTTTGCCTCGATTTTTGGCAGGTCTTCAGGGGTGAACGGCTTCTTGACATAGAAATCATAGTAGAACCCGTTCTCGATTGAAGGGCCTATTGTCGGCTTTGCGCCCGGGAAAAGCGAAACCACTGCATCTGCCAGGACGTGCGCAGTGCTGTGGCGAAGGATATCAAGCCCCTCTTCTGAGGATGCTGTGATAATCTCGATTTTGGCGTCCTTTTCAACCTTTGCCGAAAGGTCTGCCAAGTCACCGTCAATCTTTCCCGCGATTGCCGCGCGCGCAAGGCCTGCGCCTATGCTTTCTGCAATATCCTTGATTGTTGCGCCCTTGCTCATCTTTTTGGTTGAATTATCCGGAAGGGTTATTGTTACCTCAGCCATTATCATCGCCTCGCTAATCCTCTTTTATGCGTTCCAAAAGTAAGTTTAAGAACAATGCTTAAATAAGAAATGGATATAAAGAAAGGGCTACAGAAACCAGAAAGTTCAATATCTTCGGCCTGTAAAGTATTCACCGGTCATAACAACCCATCATAATTTCTCAGAGCAGGCTTATAAATGTTTTTTTTTGCCTCAAAACGCTTGCAAAGATTATTAACCGTCAGAAGGCAAAATACCCTTTAGGTAATATTATGAACAAAGAAATAGCAAAGCTCAAGAAAGACATAGTCCCCATCCTCAAAAAGAACGGGGTGGTTCGCGCAGGCATATTCGGCTCGTTCGCAAGAGGAGAGGCGAAAAAGAAGAGCGATATCGATATTCTTGTCAAATTTAAAGGCAGGAAAGGTCTTTTTGATCTTGCCCACTTGGAACTTGAGATAGAAAAAAAAGCAGGGCGCAAAGTAGACCTGTTAACCTATAATTCTTTGAATCCAAGGATAAAGGACTCTATTCTGGATGAAGAGGTAGAGCTTTTATGAATAAAGACACGAAAGTTTTTCTTGGCCATATTCTGGAAAGCATAGAAAAAATAGATGAATTTACTGCTAATGTGGACAGAGAAGAATTTATGGAAGATTCTAAGACACAATATAGCGTTATTCGCGGTATCGAAATCATCGGCGAGGCAACGAAAAATATTCCTGAAAGTTTCAGAAAAAAGCATTCTGGCGTGCCTTGGGCTGAAATGGCGCGAACAAGAGATAAGTTGATTCATGGCTATTTTGGCGTTGATCTTGAGCTTACATGGGATATTCTTAAAGGCGATCTTCCAGACCTGAAAAAGAAAATAAAGAAAATTCTTGAAGAGATGGAAAATCCCTAAATATTTAATTCTTCAGGGCAATCATTCGTTATGACGCACATAATCAAGGACAGCATCCACAAGGACATCAGGGTCACGGATGCAGAGCGCACCGTAATTGATTCACCGCCTATGCAGCGCCTGCGAAGGATAAGGCAGCTTGGCATGACCAGCCTTGTTTATCCCTCGGCAACGCACACCAGGTTTGAGCACTCACTCGGTGCAATGCATATTGCGGGAAACCTGTGCAATTCCCTTGGCTTTTCTGAAGAAGACACAGCACACGTGCGCATGGCTGCACTGCTTCATGACGTGGGGCATTTCCCGTTTTCCCATCTTCTTGACGACAGGGGGCTTTTAGGAAAGAACCGAAACCATGCAGCTCTTGGCGCAGAAAAAATCAAAAAGGATTTTGCAGAACTGCTTGGCGCAAACAACATTGACGCAAAAAGGGTTGCAATGATTGCGCGAGGAGAAGGGCGGTTCGGCTCGCTTCTTTCAGGCGGCATTGATATTGACAAAATGGATTATCTTGTGCGCGATGCGCACTTTACAGGGGTTGCGTATGGTATGGTTGACCTGACACGCCTGTACCATACTGCCAAGTTCAACGGGGGCCTCGCATTTGAGCAAAAGGCGCTTCGGAATATAGAGTCTGTTGTTGTGTCGCGGTTCATGATGTTCCAGTCTGTCTACCTTCACCCGACAGTGCGCTCAGTTGACTCAATGTTTGTCCGCGCAGTTGAAAATGCAATAGAAAAAAAGGCATTGTCGCCGCATGATTTGGAGTGTATGGATGACACAGACATCATCAGTACACTGCGCAAGAACAAAGATAAAGCAGGGCTGTTTGTTGAGGCGCTGGACAACAGGAAGCTCTACAAGATTGCATCCGAAATAACATCCAATGATATTGATGGTGCGCTTCGAAAAAAGCTCGAGAAAATAGAGCTGAATCCGAAAAAGCAGAGGCAGCTCTCAGACGCCCTTGCAGCGCGCCTCGGGCTTCTCGAAGAGCAGGTTCTTGTCAACATATTTTCCCCGAAGCCTCTTGAGGAGGTCAAAATTTTGCGCGGCGGTGAATCATTAAGCCTTTCTGAAATTTCATCCTTTGCCAGAAGCATAATGGAGCAGGAAAAAGAGTCCATGAGTGTTCTTGTGTGCGTGCCTGAAAATTGCATGGAAAAGGCAAAGGATGCAGGGGAAGTTTTAAAGGAGATCGGAAG
>JAIVYS010000095.1:0-3239 GCA_048635325.1 Candidatus Bathyarchaeota archaeon | reverse complement strand
TTACAGATATGGATCCCTGGGGGTACTACATATATTCTGTGTACAAGCAGGGCAGCATAAATCTTGCTTTCTTCTCTGAAAAGGCAGGCACTCCAAATGCAAGGTATCTTGGCTTTCGCGTGAGCGATGTTAAGCAGTTTGATTTGCCAAAGAGCGCGTTTATCAAGCTTAAGGATGTTGACTACAAGAGGATTAAGGAAATAGAGGAATACGACTGGTTCAAGACACCTGCATGGCAGAAAGAGCTTAAGGCAATAAAGGAGTTCGGCTACAAGGTTGAGCAGGACTCTTTGGTTGCAAAGTCAATTGAGTTTACTGCAAAAGAGTACCTACCGAGAAAGATTAAGGCTCAGGATTATATTGATTGATTATTAGCAAATCCTCGGCACAAGATTTCCTGAGGGCATTGGAAGGAGTCTCTCGCCGAATTTTGTTTTTACAATCACATTTTTTGAATTTGTGGCTTCACCAATTATTTTTGCATCAGGGTTGAATTTCTGAAGGGTTTTTTCTGCATTAATTGCATCTTCTTTAGAAACTATGCACACAAACCTACCCTCGCTTGCAATGTCATACGGGCTTAGCCCAAGAATCTCGCAGATTTTTTTTGAC
Source organism: Candidatus Bathyarchaeota archaeon (assembly GCA_048635325.1). Classification (GTDB taxonomy): domain Archaea; phylum EX4484-52; class EX4484-52; order EX4484-52; family B79-G9; genus JAFCBV01. The sequence continues at coordinate 2,627 of JAIVYS010000095.1, read as the reverse complement.
TCTTTTTTTATTGGAATTTTTTCTTCATCAATCACAAAGCCGCAGTTGTTCTTTTTTGCAAGCTCGTTCAATGTTGCGGCTATGCCGCCGCGCGTCGGGTCGCGCGCCTGCTTGACGAATTCTTTGATTGATGTGATTTCCTTTAGTATCGATTTTGCATCGCTTTTTATATTGGCTTTGTATCCAAAGCGCTCTGTAAGGATTGCGGCTCCGTGCTCTGCAATACTGCCCGAGACAATTACCTTGTCTTTGGCAGATATTTTTTCATTAAAAATCTTTTTTGCAATGCCGACTCCCGATGTGTTGATTATCAGTTTGTCAATCTTGCCTTTTTCCATCACTTTTGTGTCGCCTGTGGCGACAGGGACGTTTTCAGATTCACAGGATGCATTTATTGAGGTGATTATTTTTTTGAGATTGCTTTTTGAGAAGCCTTCTTCAATAACAATAGCGAGTGACAGCCCGATAGGCGTTGCGCCCATTACAGCAAGGTCATTCATTGTCCCGCAGGCAGCAATTTTTCCGATGTCGCCGCCAGGAAAAAAGAGAGGGCTTGCAACAAAACTGTCTGTTGTAAAGACAATGTAGCGCTCTCCCAGTTTTAGGTATGCTGAGTCATCATTTGAGCCATTCCATGCACTCGTGTTTTTGAGTGCAGTCATGATTTCTTTTACCAGTTCTTCGGACTCGCGCCCCCCGGCTCCGTGAAAAAGTGAGATTTTTTCGTTCATAATCCGCCCTCGTAATATATCCTGCATGTTCCTTCTAAAGACACCATGCATGCGCCCTCAGGATTATTTGGGGTGCAGCTCTTTGAATAGAGCGGGCACATTTTTGGTGTTATTTTCCCGCGAAGAATGTCTGCGCACTTACAGGCAGTTTTTTTTGGTTCCGGGACTTTCCTGAAGACATCTTTGTATATTTTCTTTGCATTCAGGGCATCATCTCTCACATCAAGGCCTGAATTTTCTATTGTTCCAAGGCCGCGCCACTCTGAATCCACAATAATGAATTCTTCATGCATAAGTTTTTTGGCAGCAGTGTTTCCTTCAGGCGTTACAGCTTCTTTGTAGTCGTTGATAACGCGCTTTTGGTTGTTCTTTATCTCAAGCAGAAGAAGGTATATTGAGTGCAGTATTTTTTCAGGGGTAAAACCGGTGATTACCTGCGGCACAGGAATGTTTTGGTATGCATCTGAGCCGATTATTGTTGAGACATGTCCCGGAGCGATGAATCCGTCTATTTTTGTATCTGTTACAAGGGCTGACATGGCAGGGGGCATGAGTTTGTGCGCAGAATATACAGGAATGCCTTTTTTTAGCAAGTAAGCTGCCATCGGAGCTGTTGTCTCAAAGCCGATTCCGAAAAAAACATGCTCTTTTGTGAGAGTTGCGTCTGTTGTGGATGTGATAACAGTGACTTTTGCGCCATCGCTTCGTGCTTCTTCAAGATTGCCAACTGAGCCGGGCACCCTCATCATATCCCCGTATGTGACGACAGGAACACCTTCTTTTGCGAGGGCAACCATAAAATCAATGTCTTTCTGGCTTGTGACGCAGACAGGGCAGCCGGGCCCTGACACAAGTGTTATGTTTTTTGGCAATGCACTGCGTATACCGCTCTCGATTACAACGCGTGTGTGCCCGCCGCACACTTCCATTATAGTTGTTTCTGGCATGCCTTTTGCAGCAGCACATATTTTTTCAATCAGTTCCATAAAGCAGCCCCAAATCCTTTTTGGCAATCTCTTTATCAACTTTTTGTATGGCAAAGCCTGCATGAACAAGAATATAGTCGTTTATTGTGAGGTTTGGCACAAGAGAAATGTTCGCACTTTTTTTCAGCCCGCCGAAGTCTACAGTTGCGGTTTCTCCGTTTATTTCAGTTATTTTTCCTGGTATTGCAAGGCACATAAATATTATTCAACAAGAAGTATTTTCTGCTTTTCTATGGATACTTTTTGCTCTTCCATGAAGTTTTCAAGTTCCAAAAGATTGTCTGCCGGAACAAGCACACAACCATTGCCTAGTTTTCGTCCCTTTAGTTTCTGCAGGAGGCCAATACAATGTGTTCGCCCGACCAATGCCTGGCTGAACTGCACTTTTTGTACTGGTTTTTTGTCAGCAAGCCCGAATGTGACGATGTATGCATCTTTCCACTCAGAGACCGGCTTTTTTTGCGGAGTTGGTTTTGCACCTTCTGGTTTCTTGGTTATCTCTTTTTTCAAAAGCTCAAGTTCTTCAAGAATACCCATACGCAGCTTTCTACCCTATATTATATATGTTTATGTTAATTCTTAACAAAGGCATACAAAAACAGCATCATCAGAACCATGCATATTTTTTGTTTACACTTAACAAATCAAAGTTTTAATGCTTTTTATGAGGTGCTGTGTGGAGTAGATTTATAGGCTCGATGATATGTGAGAATGAAGTGAATACAGGTGTTGCTGATGGCAAGAACATATATATCTCATGTAAGACAATTAGTTATAATGCCGAAGAAAGCGAGCACTCCTGTTGACTGGGCTATTGGCGCAGTAATTTTTGTATTTCTTGTTGCAGTAACATTCTATTATGCCAATTCTATTATGGGCGCCAAACAGCCTTATGAAACCGTGCTTCGGA
>JAIVYS010000094.1:0-3269 GCA_048635325.1 Candidatus Bathyarchaeota archaeon | reverse complement strand
CGGCAATGAGCATACTTATGCTTGGAATGGTTTTGACATTGGTGTATGACGTGACAACGTGCGCAGTGTATCTTTTTGTGTTTCGCTCACGGATTTTTACGACCCTGTTATTTGCTGTGAGCCACCTGACGTTCAACTATTTCATTTTCTCGCGCTTCGGGGAAACAGTTTTAAGCATGCTTGCATAATGTGGTGTTATGGATTTAGTTCATTTGACAGAGGAAAATTTTGACAGCGAAGCCATGCAGTCAGAGATTCCTGTGATTGTAGATTTCTGGGCGACATGGTGCCCTCCATGCAAAATTCTTGCACCTGTTTTTGAAGAGCTTGCAGGGGAATATGAAGGCAAAGTGAAGTTCGCAAAGCTTAACACAGATGAGGCCCGTAATGTTGCGCAAAAATACAGCATAATGAGCATCCCGACACTGATTGTATTCAAGGGCGGAAAGGAGATTGAGCGCATGGTTGGCGCGCTTCCGAAAGAGGCTCTTAAGGAAAAGATTGATGCGCTTCTTTAAGCAATACATTGTGGAATTTATGCAGATTATGCGCGATGGGTATTATTTCTTTTTTGTATTTCTTGTAATTTCGATAGCATCATCTTTTTACAGCAAATATATTTTCATAATCCTTTTTTTGACAGGATCTTTTTGCCTGTGGTTTTTCAGGGACCCTGTGCGAAAGACCGTTTCTGATGACACGTTAGTTTATTCAGCATGCGATGGAAAAATCATTGATATTTGTGAGACTTCAGAGACCGAATTTTTGAAAACAAAGGCAGTGCAGGTCTCGGTTTTTCTTTCACCACTTGATGCGCACATTAATCGTGCCCCCATTAAGGGAACTGTAAAGAAGCAGAAGAGGATGGGCAGGGGCTTTGCACCCGCATTTCTTGAGAGCGCAAAAAACAATTCCAAGAACTTCATTTTGATAAAGGGCAAAAAGTCGGATGCGCTTGTTGTCCAGATAGTTGGCCTTGTTGCAAGGCGCATTGTTTCTTGGGTAAAGGAAAAAGAGACTGTTTTGCAGGGGCAGAAAATAGGGATGATTCGCTTTGGCTCGCGGACAGATGTCTTTGTGCCGAAATCAAAAGTGAAAAAAATTCTTGTAAAAAAGGGCGGGCGCGTTTTTGCAGGAAAGACAGCTTTGATTCGCCTGAAAAACTAATATAAGGGATAAAAAAGAAAGTTATTGAGATACTATGCCATACAAATACAAGGCGAAAGGAAAAAGGCGCGCAGCTTCAGCCAGGATACGCACAGGCCTTCCGACATTTTTCACAGTTGCAAATGCGATTTCAGGTTTTTTATCAATAATTCATACTGCAAGAGGCGCTTATTCTGATGCAGCGATTTTCATTTTTGTTGCAATGCTGTTTGATGCCGTGGACGGGAGGGTTGCACGAAAAATGGGGGTTACAAGCGACTTTGGTGTTGAGATAGATTCTCTTGCAGATGCAATATCTTTTGGAGCTGCTCCAGCATTTCTTGCATATGCTGCGTGGTTCCAGCCATATGGATATCTTGGAATGCTGATTGCATCAAGCCTTGTTGTAGGAGGCATACTTCGCCTTGCGCGCTTTAACCTTCTCGGGCCTGAGCCGTATTTCATAGGGCTTCCGATACCTGCTGTCGGTGCATTCCTTGCAATGCTTGTGCTTTCAGGCACAAATATCGCGCCGAACCAACTTGCAATATGGGTGCTCGCATTGTCGTACCTGATGGTATCAAACATAAGATACCCAAACTTTAAGCAGCGCATAAGGACTAAGAACATGTCGCTTTTCATATTCGGCTTTGCGCTTCTGGCAGTTGTAGTGATGCTTGTTGACCCAAACAAGTTTCTTGTATTCCCTTTCCTCTACTATATTTTGGCAGGGCCCATAATCGAGGCAAAAAAGAGACAGAATTAAGCACACTGTTGTTGAACAACGCCCTCACAACCTTTATAAAATTTGCTTGGGCACTATTTACACGTTTTCTTGTAAACGTATGGTGATTGACATCAAGATTCCAAAGACAACTTCGCACTACTGTCCAACATGCAAAAAGCACACAGAGCAGACAGTAGATCGCGTGAAGACAAGCGGGAGAAGAAAGACCAGCAACCTGAAAGCAGGAAGTCGATACAGGCTTAAGAAGGTCAATAAAGGCTATGGCGGCTCCCCGTATCCGCTTATCCAGAACGGCGTGAAATATGGTGCAAAGACATCCCAGAAAATACTTTTAAGATACAAATGCAAGGAATGCGGCAAGAAGAGCCAGGGGAATAACCCTATTCGTGCAAAGAAGTTTGAAATTGAGGCAAAGGAGTGATACTTATGTCAGGTAGATTCGTTAAAGTAAAGTGCCCGAAGTGCAATAATGAGCAAAATATTTTCAGCAAGCCTGCAACAGAGGTCAAATGCCTTGTCTGTGAGGACGTTCTTGCAAAGAACACTGGCGGGGAATGCAACGTTTCAGCAACAGTTATACAGATTCTTGAGTAGCTGACCCTGCATGGGTGGAGCCATCATAATGCCTAGTTATAAAAAATGCCCTGAAGAAGGAGAATACGTACTGATTACTGTAAAATCCGTGAACCCTAACAGTGCGTTCGCAGACCTGGACGAATATCAGGGCCTTTCCGGCATGATACATATTTCTGAAGTAGCAAGCACATGGGTTCGAAGCATAAGGGACTTTGTTAGTGTCGGCAAGAAAACAGTTGCCAAGGTGACTGCGATTGACCCGTCGCGGGGATATATAAATCTTTCAATAAAGAGAGTCTCGCCGTCAGTTCGCAGGGCAAAGATAACTGAGAGCAGAAATGAGAAAAAGGCAGACAACCTGCTTGGATTTGTTGCAGAAGATATTGGCAAGACAAAGGAAGAGGCATACAAGGTATGCGGATTCGAGATGCAGAAAAAGTTCGGAACTCTTTATTCTGCATTTGAGGCTGCTGCGGAATTCGGGGCAACAGAGCTTGAAAAAGAAGGCATTGATTCTGCATGGGCAAAAAAGATTGAAGATTTCGCAAAAAAGAACATAAAGCCGAAAGAAGTTTCAATAACAGGAAAACTTATAATTCGCTCTTATGCCTCTGACGGCATAAATGTAATAAAGAAGGCACTTACATCAAATGTAACAAAAGGAGTAAAGGTGTCTTATTTTGGCGCGCCAAAATACCATATTGAGGCTGTTGCAAAAAATTATATTGACTGCGAAAAATCAATAAATACTGTGAACAGCAAAATTATAGATGCAATAACAAAGGCCGGCGGGGAAGCA
>JAIVYS010000093.1:0-3359 GCA_048635325.1 Candidatus Bathyarchaeota archaeon | reverse complement strand
GGATTGCTGGTGGAAAGCAGGACCTTGCATCCGTAAAGATACGCGATATCATGGATGATGCGTACCCAACCATTGGAGAAAACACTCCTCTTGCAACAGTCATATCAATTCTTCAGCACAACCCGGCAATACTTGTCATGGCAAATGAAAATATTTCCGGCATAATAACAAAGGCAGATATATTCAAGATAGTGAAACTGCACAAGAGATGATGCCTTTAATATTCGGTAAGAATCAGACCTTTTTCTTTAACTGCAATAAGAATTTATTCTTCATCTTCTTCAGAAGATTTCTGCTTCTTGATTAAAAAAGAGCTTAGCAGCATCTGCTTTTTGAGTGCGAGCGCCTGCCAGTTTTCCATGCGCTCTATTATGCAGGCGCCTATATATAGAAGCCAGTAAAAACAAAATCCATTTTATGATATTGCTTTTAAAAGATATATTTTCAAGAATTACATACTATCTTTTGAATGCCCTACAGCAATTACAGGCGCGCCTTACATCCGTTCATAGAGCTTCAACAAAAACAAGAAAGTTGTAATCTGTGCTGCAGAGATTATTAAAAGGCCTATTGATATCACGGTTGCGTTGGACACTCCAAGAATTACACCACCCCACAACACCAAAAAGCCAAGTAATACTAGCGCCACCAGTATGTTCAACAATATTTTCTCAATATTTCTTGCTTCAAGTGCCATAGATACCAATAGAATTGATGCGCGCACTCATATATAGAATCTGATGAATAATAATATAGTTTATAAACTATTCATTTGAATATGTATATAACTTTTACGCGTTCGTTTAGGTCTTAAGAGCTCCAACAGGACAGAATTTAACACATACCTTGCAATCATTGCATTTCTTGGGGTCACACTCAACAGCCATATTGGAGAGAATCAATGCATCTTGCGGGCAGACCGAAACACATCCTCCGCATGCAAGGCATTTGCTTTTGTCTGAAGAAACACTCATCATAATCCCGTCGGGCTTTCAATAAACCTTGTTCTAAGTTCTGGAAACTCTTTTTTAAGTTTTTCGGATAACGCCCTGACACCAAAGCGCTCTGTTGCATAATGGCCTGCATAAACCGCGTTAATGCGCGCCTCAAGTGCGTCGTGATATGCAGCGTGCCTGGGCTCTCCTGACAAAAGAGTATCAAGGCCTGCTTTTTTCATCTGCCCTATTGCAAATGAGCCGCTTCCGCTCACAATTCCAATGTTCCTGACGCTTTTTGGGCCAAAAAACTGCACTGACGTAACAGAGCCTATGCAGCTGTTCACAAGCTTCATGAATTCATCACGTGCTAACTTCTTCGGCAGCTGCCCTCTTACTCCGCAGGCAACGCCCTCGTACCTGCCGAATGGCTTTCTTTTCTTTATGCCTATGGCATCAGCAATAACTGCGTTATTGCCCACTTCCTTGTGCATATCAAGCGGTAAGTGCGCAGCATAAAGGGAAATATTGTTTTTTCGAAGAAATCTTATGCGTTCCTTTGTAAATATATCAGGCTTTGCATCTTCCCAAAGCAAGCCGTGATGAACTATAACAAGCTCGGCACCAAGTTTCTTTGCCTTCAAAAAAACATGCATGCATGCATCTACAGCAAATACGACAAGCCCAACATGCTTTTTTCTGCTTTTTACCTGAATGCCATTTTGGGATCTGTCAGGTATCTTTTTTACAGACAGATATTTGTCAAGGAACGCTTCAATCTCTGCAAGATACATAAGACTAAAGCGTTACTGAAATTAAAAAAGATACTGCGCATTAGAGTGCGCAGTATTGATCATTATCAGCGCCCCTTAAGTCGCAAGTTACTGATACAGCAGTGCCTTGCGGTGGTATTGCACGGATAACATCTCCGTGAGTAAGGGCTATAGCGCAAGCCGCAGCACCTGAATCGCCGGGAGCGTTAGCTGTTGCAGGAGTACCACATTCAAATGAACCAATAAAAACCTTTATAGTATCACCAGCATAGTCCACACTTCCTGTGTTTCGTATAAGGACCTCAGACGAAGTGGCGGCTCCGGTTTCATAAACAAGATCTATCACAATAGCACCCGCCATCTGGTCTGTTCTTTGCGAAAGACTCTCTTGCACAGTGCTCTGCGTCTCTTCCTGAACATCCATAAACCAGACATACGCCATCCCGGCTGCTGCAACAGTCATCATAAGAAGCAATACCAAAGCAATGACTGGTGTTATACCTTTTCTTGCTCCGAACATAAGATTTCTTTTTTTCATAATATCTACCTCATCTATCTAACTTGTCATATATCCTGATTAAAAGTATCGCGGTTATAATCTGTGCTGCAGAGACCATAAGGAGCCCCATTGCAATCATTGTTGTCTGCGGGGTGCTGGACATCATGCCCCCGCCAAGCATCAAAAATTCAGTGATTGTTATAATCACTAAAGCAGCGATGAAAAGCCATTCTAGGTTTTTTGCTCCAAGCTTCATAAATATTCAACCTCTAAAAGGAATATAATGCAAGACCCCTATATATACCTTATTTTATGCCTCTCCTATTCGTTATCCGTTTGCTGTCCGCCTAGCCAAAATCGAAGATGTAATGCCTGAATGTGTGCTTGGTGCAGCATTTTTTCTCATATTCCTGTCAAGAGATGCAAGAGTGTCCGCAAGGGTGCTGTTCACCTCAAGTGTCTTTGATGTTGCCTCCGTCATCTTGTCAAAATATGGCTTCATGGCTTCAGCGATGCTTTTGGAATCATTGCCTTCAAGCTCGGACTCACTTGCATCGCGCAATATGCCTACAAATTCTGACAGCCTCTCCTGATTCTCATTCATCTTGCCTATAAGAACAGCCATATCCTCTCTCAGCCCCTGGTTTGCCTTGACAACCTCATCAACTATTTTCTGGTTTAGCTCAACCATGTCAAGAATCTTGTCAACAAACCGCTCGAGGTTTTGGGTTGTCTTTGTTGTCTCAATCGAGTCCAGCCTTTTCTCAATGCGCCGCAACGGAGTAAGTGGAACGACCTCAAAATCATCCTGTGCATCATCTGTTTTTTGTTTCATCATGTATCTCAAAGAGTATTATATAGGCTCTCCGTATATATAGTTAACTGTGCTTTGCTGCGCACCCTCGCTGTGATACTATGCATGAATTCAACATAAAAACCAATAAAAAAGAAGAACTTATAGATATATCAGCAGAGCTTTCCGAAATAGTCTTGAAATCAGGGATTAAGGATGGAACCCTCACAGCTTTTGTGCCTCACACAACAGCAGGCATCACCATAAATGAAGGTGCTGACCCTGATGTCAAAAAGGATATCCTAAGTGCGCTTTCCCGTATTGTTCCAGAGAATGAAAACTATGCGCACGCAGAAGGG
>JAIVYS010000092.1:0-3427 GCA_048635325.1 Candidatus Bathyarchaeota archaeon | reverse complement strand
TGACAGACCCTGTTTACCCTGAGAAAGGTGCAGGCCAGTTCATCCACAGGATCGAAAAAGGGATTTATTGCGCGACCTTATTCGGGACAAAAAAAGAGCTTGACCTGATAAAGAAATTAAGGGTTTTTGCTGGCGGGGAAGAAGCTGGGTTTGATGTTTGATATCAAATTGCAGACACCCAAATGCTAAATAACCAAAAAGGCGGCAAAAAGTGCGCTTTGCACTCAAATTACGCAATTATGCGAACAAAAAGTGCGCATAATTGTTGTTCAACGACATATTACTCGAAGCCCCCACCGTTACAAAATATAAATACAACTTAATTACAATAGTATTTATGAAGGCAAAACATATCTTAATTGGGCTTGTAACTGTAATTTTAGTTGTGATTTTAATCAGCAACTTTTCGTATTTTGACAAACAATATTACCAATACGGCAGTTCAAAACTCGTTGTCGGAGAGAAAAATACTGCACGGGGCGTATTTCTCTCAAGTTGTAGTTTGGAAAATTATGATGACTGCCTTAGTAGAGCAGGTATGAAATCCGGTCCTGCTTTTGAGGTTTGTGAATGGGATTATAACCTTAGGACATTTAAAGAAGTCGGTCGATATCCCAATTGCATTTTTATGGGCGACGTTTCCGATGAACAACTGCAGGAATTCAAAAATTACTTAAATAAAGAAGTGGAAATAACTGGAACTTTAAAATCTATAAAAGTTGGATCTAACAGCGAAGGTTGCGAAATGTTACAAATTGGATGCGAACGGGATACGACAATTTTAGTTCCTGAAAAAATCACTGTAATTTCTGAATAAACGACGACGGGGGCTTCTCCGTCATACGCAGCGGTTGCTTCGCTCCCTTGCCCTCACTTCGTTCGGGTCGCTGAACAAGGAGTTTCACGGTTCGCTGCGGCTCACCCAAATCCGAGCCTTCGGCTCGGACTTCGTGAAACTCCATGAGTTATACGCAATTGAATATGAACTAAAATCAAAGATTTTAGGACATTACCTTTTACTTCGCAAAAGAGCTTTTTTTAATCTGGAAAAATTCTTAATGGGCTGCCCCCATACTTTTACATTAGGTATGGTTACGTATGTCTTGTCATCATCAATGATGATGCAGCAAGACATATTAATTTCCTTGACTGTGCCTTTAATGCCTGCAACATGCACATGGTCACCTGTCTTAAAAGGGCGGGCACTCATAATCATAAGTCCTGCTGCAAGATTTGCGAATATATCTTTTGTTGCAAAGCCCACGACGAAACCAATAACACCCAATCCCGCCACGAATGCTGTTACATTCACACCAAGATTACTGAGTATAATCAGAATTAATACGATCCACAGGAATCTGCTGAAAATACGCTCAAGAAATAGTTCAACTGTGCGGTCAAAATCTGTCTTCTCGAAGAAGCGATGCAATAAAACAGTCAGTATCTTAATGAGAATACCACCAATTAAAAGAAAGATGGCGCCAACCAATACCGTAGAAAAGTGTGATGAAATGTATTGTCTGAGCAAATCAATGACTTCTTGCATATGAACAGAAGAAGACTCTATTCTTTATAAGAGTACCTGAATTTTGATAGAACAGAACCCCCAGTCCTTCGGACAGTTACACTCCCTTCCGTCGTACAATTTCTGCGGCCTTGACAAAGAAGATTATGACTTCAAGAAAATGGTGGAGTTTCAACGGTTGTAAATGAAATTAAAGAGCCGCTATTGCAGCCAGCAGTTTCTTATGCCCGCTAACTAAACCGTTAAAGTGTTCCAGTTCTCCTGCTACCACTTCGTATTTCACCTTATCGTTTGAATTCTTGTATTTTGCCATTCTTCGCTCAACAGTCGGGTATATTGTGTTTTTCATATATTTTGTTGGCCACGGCATAATTTAAGGTTATTCAAACCCTTTAAATCTTTTATTCCACAACCCATAATGTGATTTAATGGATATTCTGCACTCCCTTCCGCCGTACAACTTCTGCGGCCTTGACAAAGAAGATACTGAATTTAAGAAAGCGAAAGTAGTAGTCCTGCCTGTGCCTTATGACTCGACAACTTCTTATGGTGTTGGTGCGCGAAACGGCCCGCACGCGATAATACATGCCTCGCGTAATATGGAGCTTTACGACCACGAGACAAAGGCTTCCCCGTATGAGCTTGGAATACACACTCTTGACGAGCTTGCGCCTTCGCGGGATGGGCCAAAAGAGACGGTCCGAAGAATAAAAGAAGCCATAGGCGACATTCTTGATACCGGCAAATTCCCTCTTATGCTTGGAGGCGAGCACTCGATAACGACCGGGGCTCTCCAGGCATTTGCAGAGCGCAATAAAGATTTCAGTGTGCTTCAGCTTGACGCGCACGCAGACCTCCGGGATGAGTTCGAGGGCACAAAGTTCAGCCATGCCTGTGTCATGCGAAGGGCAAGGGAAATAACTGATGTTGTGCAAGTTGGCATAAGAAGCATGTGCAAAGATGAGGCAGAGCACATCAGGCAAAAGAAGCTTGAAAACATATTCTATATGCCGCTTGACCCCGCGGATTTTGATAAACAGATTCCAAAAATTATTGGCGCACTAAAAGGCAATGTATACATAACCTTTGACATTGACGCCCTTGACCCCTCAGAAATGCCATCCACCGGAACACCCGAACCCGCTGGCATGAGGTCGTGGCAGGTGCTAAAGCTCATAAAAGCAATCACAGAAAAAAAGAAAATAATCGGCATGGATATTGTAGAGCTTTCCCCAATCCCGGGAAACGTTGCGCCTGATTTTCTCGCAGCAAAATTGGCGTATAAGATGTTGGGATATGCTTTTCTCAGTGAGCTAAAGAAAAAAGAGTGAGGGCGCTCTCGCGCCCTCAAAAAAGCTCTAAAAGTCGGCTCTATTTAGTGTGTGCCTGATGGTTTCCTCCGCGCAGGTACCCTCCAACATTCAATACTTCAATGCCGCCTGCATCTGTGATTACAATTTGTGCAAGGTCGCCTTTGCCTGGTTGCCCGTCATCGGTAAATGTCCACGTTGCTGTTGCTCCGGATACACCGTTGTAGCGGCCTGTGCCTGTACCGACATATGTGTCAAAACCTGCTTTAGGCGGATTTGGCTCGATTGCCGGATCGTCACTGCAGAGTGCTGTGCTCAGTGTTTCGAGGTGGAACTTGTTGCCCTTGCCCCAATTTACCTGAAGGTTGTTTGGGCCCTCACTGGCATCACAGTGTAATTCAAAGCCGTGCATAACCTTGTTTTTCTTATTCCCTAGGATACCTCCTCCAGTCATGCGGTTTTCTACCACAGGCTCGCCACCGCACGCCTCGATTATTGCGGTTATCGCATCCTCAACTCCTGTGCCGTATATATCTGTTTTTATATAGAGACCCCCGGTGATGTTTGCATCGCTCTCAAGAAGGGCTGCCTG
>JAIVYS010000091.1:0-3405 GCA_048635325.1 Candidatus Bathyarchaeota archaeon | reverse complement strand
ACAGCAGCCGACAACTGCACCGTTCTCCTCAGCAACATGAAAAGCACGTATGTCTTCATAAATCTCGTACAGGGCCCGCGGCAGCATCCTGCCCTTTTTCGCATGAAGCATGATTATTGCTTTAATATCTTCTGCATCCGTTATTACTGCTTTTCTGACACGCATAACAGGCTATATCCTGCACATCTTTAATAAATGTGACGTTCTGTGCATCTTAACCCGCAAACGAGCCTATGCCTGAAAGAAGCGGGCGGAATACTGCGCTCACAAGCAAAAAGACAATAAAATAGACTGAGACGCCTGTGACAACAACCTTCCAGATAGTGTCATTCTCTTTTATTCTGTCATCGCCGTATTCTATCCGGTTCATAAACATACCCAGAATTATCAATATCTGCACAACATATATCCCGACAACAAGCTGGAGAAGCTCTGAAGGCATTGCAGAATCAAAACCAAATATGTCGAGGCTCATTGCACCAAAATCCCCGGGCATGTCTGACTGAAGCTTGTTAAATGTAAGGGAGAGTCGAGCAAGAATTCTTATTATGAGGTCTGATATGGCAACAACAACGCCGGATATTGCAGGAACGAGTATATATGCCTGAAACTGCATCTGGGAAACTGCTGAGGAAAGAATGTCCTCAATCTTTTCCTGTGTGGTATGCATATCACGAAGATATCTTGCAATTGTCAACATTGCAAGAGATGCTGCCTTTGTGCCTTTGTCAACAGAGATTGAAACAGAATTCATTATCGCGTGTATAAGCGCAGACGGGTAGTACTGCATGGCGCCATATCTTTTGTCAAAAAGCGACTCGCGAAATGTCATGTTCAGGCGGTTCATGTTCTTTAAGGATATTTCAAAAAGCCCTGATATTCCAAGCGCTTTTGTGTCCTCGTGCGCAGAAAAAATCGCCTTCTCAACAGGTGTGCCCCCTGACAGCCTGTTGCCAAGCGAGAAAAGGGCATCTTCGAACTCACTTTCTGTCTTTACAATGGTATCACGAAGCTTTATTTTCTGAAAACTTGTCAGGTAAAAGTATGTTGCAGCCCCAATAGCAAGGCCGACCACTACACTTATGCTTGCAAACATGCTAACAAAACCGCTTTGTATCACCTGTGCACTGAAAAAATTCGAACGGTATGTAAAAAGAATGCCCGGAATTGTTAAAACAAGTGTAACGGCGAGCGCTATAGGCCACACCGGCAGGTCAAGTTTTCTTTTGCCATTCTGAACGCGCACAATATCAATAGGCGTATAATCCGGGTGCATTGATATGTCTATCTTGCTGTGAGTTGAAGGCCTTTTTGAAAGAATATCTATCATAAAATAATACACTGCCAATGGAAGAAACACATTGTATCCAAAAAAGAGATAATACGGAATTCCCTTAAGCTCTGATGCAAGAAATATTGACAAAAGCGGGAGCGCTATCATTCCAAGCACGGGCAGAAGAACACCAACCCCGTGAAGTATCATAATAGGAGTCTCAAGATTTCGTGAATATCTTTTCATGCGCTCGTTTGTCCCGACAAGAACAACCTCGACTGCCTTATCAAGCAGTATGTCGCGCCGTGCATGGGATGGCTCAAGCATTGACTCGCGCAAAAGCTGCACTGACTCAGTAAAATCCCTATTGTATGCAGACCAAGTCATAGCATATTCTGAAAGCGCATTCTCAACTGTAGCACTCACGCCAACCTCGACTTTCCATAGAAGCTCCTTCAGGTCGCGTGAAAGCCTTCCTGAAACATTATTTGCAGCGAACCGGACAGCACCTTCAATGTTCGGCGTTGACTTCATATAAACAATCATATAAAGAACTGCCATTATGAGCGACCCGCCTGTCCGGATCCGCACGCTCTCTGCAAAAGACATAGGGCGCGTCATAAAGTGGTATGCAGCAATTGCCGGAAAAATGAGGAGGAGTATTCTAAAAAACAATGAAGTTGAAACAAAAAACAGCATGAAAGAAAAAAGGTACATAAATCCCGCAAGCACAAGCGATGCAGAAAAGACCTGCTCACTTGTCACATGCATTTCTGCAAAAGATAATGCATTATCAAGCTTCTCTTTTGAGCCTTTGTCAGGCTTAATCTTTACAACACCCAATGAAGACACAATTCTTTCATATAAGCCTGCGGTCTGCTTACTCGTTAATTCTTCTTCCTTATAATTTATGTACTCCTTTGAGATAAGGCTCGCATTGTGGTGCTCCCTGCCAGGCATTCGCGAGACAGTATTGTATTTGCCAAGTATACTTCCTATCAACTCGTCGCGCTCGCGCTCTCTTGCAGATTTTTTCCTTACATATTTCTTTTTTTTAAAAAACACGCCAACCGACCTGTGCATTATCTCATTGATTTTATCTCGTTTTTAGCCCACTCATTCCATCGCGCAAAGATGCGATCTGAATCAAGGTTTCCATATTCCTCGCGAACACTCTCTGAAAGAAGATGAAACTGGTTGTTTGCACTGATTACAAACTCTGCTTCAAGCAGCGAGGGCTTGTTCATGGATGTTGAATAACTAACAAGTGTCTCTTTTAATTTTGCCCTGAGCTGGATGTTGTCCCATACAGCTTCCCAGTTGTCCCTCCAGTCGCGCACGCGTTTTGCAATCTCTGAAAGTATTAAGCTCTCGCCATTAAGAAATGTTTCTGTCGGCTCAAGCTCGTCTGTTTTCGAGTTATATACCATCAACGGAACAAACCCTTTTTCTTTTTGCGGATCCTTGTCCCAATCCTTTCGCACCTCTGTTATTTCAATAATACGCCGGGATGTATGAAGCCCATCAGCGCTCTTTAGCCGGTTTGCGACCACAATAATATCTGTTGCCTTAAAGCTTGTGGGTGGGACGCCGAGGTCATTCACAACGCGGTCAAACACACCGTATGGCGAGTCACCGTGTATTGTCCCGGCAACGACATTCGCGAGCGCCCCTATTCTCATTGACTCGTAAAGTGCGAGCGCCTCCTTGCTTCGGACCTCCCCTATTATCAGGCAGGAATCGCCAAGCCGAAGAGATGTCCTTATTACCTCCTCAGTCGGAAGCTCTGACTCAATATGGGTTATGACTGAGCGCGACTTCAGGCGCTCTATGTTGTATCCTAATGCACGAAGCTGCTCAACCGGAAGCTCAAGCGTATCCTCAACAGTGACTATGCGCAGGTTCTTCATTATCTCTGTCAGCGTTGCCCCGAGAAACGAGCTTTTTCCTGATGAGCGGGTTCCTGCAAAAAGTATTGTGCGCGCCCCGTCGGTAATAAAACTTAAGAGGCCGGCAGCAAGCGGTGTCAGGGCACGGTTTTTTATGAATAAAGGGTATGTCCATGGCTTGTCCCTGTGCCTTCGGAGGGCAAATGCCAGGCCCTCAGGGGAAAGTGTTTTTGTAATTGCCGC
>JAIVYS010000090.1:0-3401 GCA_048635325.1 Candidatus Bathyarchaeota archaeon | reverse complement strand
TGATGAAAGAGCACGGCTACAAAAGCACAAAGGAGATTGCAGGTGCTGCGCATGACTAAACAGGATTATCCGGTCGGAGTGCGAATAAACAAAATCATCAGCGAAACGCATGATGTCAAGACATTCATACTCAATAAAGAAATTTCTGCCCAACCCGGCCAGTTTGTGATGGCATGGGTTCCGGGAGTTGATGAAAAGCCATTCACCCTAACAGGAAAAGGAAAAACAGTTTCAATAACCGTCAAGAAAAGAGGCAAAGCAACCTCAAAAATGCATGAGATGAAAGCAGGCGACATCCTTGGGGTGCGCGGCCCTTACGGGCATGGTTTTGATTTAGTTGGCAAAAAAATAGTTCTTGTCGGAGGAGGATATGGAAGTGCTGCGCTTCTAATGCTTGCAGAGGAAGCCATATCAAAAGGAATTGAAACAACCGCCATAATCGGCGCAGATACAGAAAAAAATCTCCTCTTTGCAGACAAGATAGAAAAGCTCGGCGCAAAGCTTATTGTTACAACAGACGACGGCTCGCGCGGCATAAAAGGATTCACAACGCAGGCACTTGAAAAAGTTCTTGCTGAAGAAAAAGTTGATTGCATTTATACCTGCGGGCCTGAAATCATGATGTATTATATTGTACAGATGGGTGAAAAAAGCAATGTTCCTGTGCAGGCATCTCTCGAGCGCTGGATAAAATGCGGCTTCGGTGTCTGCGGGCAGTGTGTGCTTGACCCAACTGGTTTGCGCGTGTGCAAAGACGGCCCTGTTTTTGGTAGCGCTGATTTGAAGAAAATTTCAGACTTCGGGTTCTTTGCGCGCGATAAGACAGGGGCAAAAAAGGAATGGAAGGAATTTGCATGAGTTCTGTTGTTCTTTCAGGCGGACAGGTTTTTGTTGATGGCGCACTTCAGAAAAAAGACGTCCTTATTGAAGACGAAAGAATTGCAAAGATTGGAGAAAACCTTTCAGGCGAAAAAATAGACTGCACTGGAAAACTTATTCTTCCGGGCGCAATTGACATTCATGTCCACTTCCGTGATTTCTCTGAAAGCCATAAAGAGGATTGGGCAAGCGGCTCGCGCGCTGCAGCAGCTGGAGGAACAACCACTGTTTTCGATATGGTGAACAATGACCCGCCAATAACCACAAAAGAGCGCCTGTTTCAGAAAAAAGAGCTTGCAAAAAAAAGCATTGTAAACTACGGGCTTTACTTCGGCCTCGGGCCGGACAACCTTGATTCTCTTGCAGAGGTCGCGCCCCATGTCTGCGGCTTCAAGCTGCATATGTGCAAGACAACAGGCGACCTTCTCCTAACAGACCCTATGCTTCAGAAAAAGGCATTTGAAAAAGTAAAGGAAACAGGAAAAATAATAGTCATTCATGCAGAGGACCGCGAAATACTTGAAGCAGCGGCAAAGAATGTAGAAGGCAGAAACGACTTTCTGGCGCACGCAGACTCGCGGCCTCATGACGCAGAAATAAAAGCAGTTGAAGCTGCGATAAGTTTTCAAAAAGAGTCCGGCGCAAAAGCACACATAACGCACATGACAACGGCTCGCGCAGCAGAGCTTATCTGCAATGCGAAAAAGGATGGCCGAAACATCACCTGTGATACCTGCCCGACATATCTTTTCCTTACAACAAAAGACCTTGAGGAAAAAGGTGCTCACGCAAAGATGAACCCGCCAGTGCGTGAGGAAAAAGATTTGCTCGCACTCTGGAATGGAATACGCTGTGGGGAAATAGATATTATTTCAACAGATCACGCGCCGCACACACTCGATGAAAAAAACAAGAGCTTTTTTGATGCTCCTGCAGGAGTGCCTGGAGTTGAGATGCGCGTGCCTCTCCTTCTTGATTCTGTGAACAAAAATAAAATCTCACTTGAAACATTTGTAAAAGCCTGTTCAACGAATCCTGCAAAAAGGTTCGGCTTGAAAGGACGCGGTGCGCTTAAAGAAGGAAGCTTTGCAGACATAATGGTTGTTGACATAAATCTTAAAAAAGAAGTAAAGCGCGAGGAGCAGCGCACAAAATGCGGCTGGTCACCGTATGAAGGGCGTGTTCTGAAAGGATGGCCTGTTATGACTTTTGTGAACGGGAAATTGGTTTACGATGTAAATGGTTTTTATGATAATAAGGGCGATGATTTATTTCCCTAGCTTTTTCTTTAGAATTTCCACCAGCTTTACAACAAATTCTTTTATGTCCTTTTCGTTTCTCTCAATAAATTCCGGAGCGACAAAAAAACCTTTGTAAGCGATTTTGTTTCTCACCTGCCTTAGCCTGTCGGCAAGCATAACTTCATGTTCTGTAAATTCCGGAAAGAACTCTTTCAAATACCCTATCAAAACCTCGTGGCTCAGTGTCTTGTAGCCATCAAGTGTCATTAGCGCAGTCAGCGCCTCTTTTACAATTTCATAATATCCTTCTGCAACAAGCGAAGAAAATTCTTTCCGGTCCAAAAGCTCCAGCGCTTTCATCCGTACATCAATCATTTTCAGTATTGATTCAGCCATCTCTTTGTCAGGCCGAACGCGCCTTATTTTTCCCTGTGACTCGCTCCACAACTTCATTAAAACACCTTGAGATATCCAAAAACCACTATCCCGTTTACTATATTGTTCAAAAGCTCTTTTGGAACACCAGATATTTTCTCTTCAAAATGAAGGGAAATTTTTCTTTTAAGCTTCTTTTCAAATTTTTTCAGGTCAATATCTTTTTCACTCGCTATAACAAATAAATCAATGTCGCTTGTCTCGATATCCTCGCCGCGCGAGCATGAACCAAATAGCACGACTGTATCGGGCATTAAGGCATCATCAAGAAAGTCAATAAGGCCTGATTGGTGAATGCGCAATAAAATATCATTTCTCTTGTATGTTTTGAAAAGCGCGCTTCCTGAGGAAATATAGCTGTCATAGACACCATTCTTCTCTTTTTTGATAAGCTCCTGTTTCTCGAGTTTCTTTACATGATTGATTACAGAAGGCATTCCAAGATTAAGCAACCTGCCAATTTCGCGAAGCTGAAAATGTTTTGTCGGCTGGTCAAAAAACAGCTGCAATATCCGGTAAGTGTTATATTCTTGTATCATGTGATACATTATTGTATCATGTGATATATAAAGTTATCGGTTCATTCAAGAACGCCATATTCGCGCCTGTTTCGTATGCTGCCTTAAAATACTGATGTTTCAGGCCATTCAGGCCCATACAAATGAATTCATAACACATTTAACATTTATTTTTCCAATATCTTCGATACTATGGCTTCAAAAACAACTGAAAAAAAAGTAGCTGAAATCCTGCTTAAGACAGGCTCAATTCTTTTAAGCCCTGAGAGCCCTTTCACATACTCTTCCGGACTATATAGCCCGCTCTGGGTTGACGGAAGAAAAATTT
>JAIVYS010000089.1:0-3685 GCA_048635325.1 Candidatus Bathyarchaeota archaeon | reverse complement strand
TGCCGTTCCTCTGGAACTCGACTATAGTGCCTGGTAAGGAAACATTCATGAAGCTTATTGCCGCACTGCCCAGAGGGGTTCCTGCCGGAGACACGCAGGAAGGGACAATAACAATAACTGCAAGCACGTAAAAGTTATAGCCCTGCTTTTCGAAGCAGGGCATCTATGTTCTTTTGAGTGACGTTTTTCAGGAAAAATGCCTCAAAAATAGTACGTAAATACTATATATTTCATACCATACAACTATATATATGGCTCAATGCGTAATTACAGTACCAGACAAACAATTTACGCGTAAAGGGAGTGTAAAAAATGAACAGTTTCCTTAGAGGGAGTTTATTCTTATTTATGCTCATTGCTATTGCTCTGATTGCATCTCCGAATACAGACGCGGGCACCGACGACGATCCCTTCAATATCACAGTCAATATTTCTGTGATTACGCAGGTTACCGTACTTCCCACATCTCTCTCATGGACGCAACTGGCTCCCGGAGCCAACGGCGACACACAGAATGTCTCATTGAGAAACACAGGCACCACAAACCTTTCTTCATTTTATGCAAGCCCGAACACAATAACAATGGAGGCAACAAACCCTCTTGAAACAGGTGACCCGGCAGCATACGCTGCCACAGGATTTATGATTGTAGCTAATGAGACAGAAGGCTCCCCGTATTACCATCTTGGAAGGCTTGAGTGGAACCTTTCAAAAGCACTTGCAGGGGAAATATTTCCAGCTACTCTTGAGTCAAACTGGAGCCATGGCTGGTACAGAAATTCCAGTAAAAATGAATATCTCTGGCTTCTCATGAACGGAAGTGATGGGACATGCAATGCATCAAGTGGCGTGACATTCCAGATAAAGACTGCTCCTGAAAATGACACTGCACTAAAAAGAGACCATACAACAGAGAAAACAAATAATGTATGCGGGGACGCATACCATGCTCCTTCAAGTGATGAGTCCTGGGGAGTGTTTACCTGCGGCGGGACAACAAATCCGCTCAACGGGTACTTTGTTGCAACCTATTATGACTGCACAAAGATCTACATCTACTATTACGACAGGAGCATAACTTTCCCGGTCAGCACAACTGTGCCGTTCCTCTGGAACTCGACTATAGTGCCTGGTAAGGAAACATTCATGAAGCTTATTGCCGCACTGCCCAGAGGGGTTCCTGCCGGAGACACGCAGGAAGGGACAATAACAATAACTGCAAGCACATAGAGATTTGTAGCCCTGTTTTTTAATGTCAGGCATTTGAGTTCTTTTAACCACTCAAAGCAAGGTTTATAAAGGTATTCTCAAAATATGTGCTGTCGCAATGGTGTTTATATGGGACTTAGACCTGCAAAAGTATATCGAAACTGGGAGCGGCCTTACACAAGGCAGGCAACCAAAAAGCCAAGAAAAAGCTATGTCCGGGGTGTCCCTGGGTCAAAGCTGCGCATACATGTCATGGGAAACAAAGAAAGGTCTTTTGAGGCAACCATGAATCTTGTAACAAAAAAGCAGGTCCAGATAAGGCATAATGCCCTTGAGGCAGGGCGCATTGCAGCAAATGCATACCTCAAGAAGCATCTTGAGGAGGAAAATTATTTTCTTAAAATGCGCGTATATCCGCACCACATAATGCGCGAGCATGCGCAGGCCGCAATCGCTCAGGCAGACAGGTTTTACCAGGGCATGAGTCACCCATTCGGCAAGCCCAATGGCGTTGCGGCACGGGTCCGACTGGGACAGACAGTAATAAGTGTCAAAGCTGACAGTAAAAACGAGGCAACTGTCCGCGAAGCGCTTCGCAGGGCCGGCGACAAAATGCCTTGTTCATGCTGTGTTGAAGTTGAGAAAAAATAGAATACTTCTTTCTTTTGGTTTGTCCTGATTTACCCTGCAAGTGTTTTCTGCCACTACAGATATATAAATAATCCAACCCATACTTTTTTTGGATTACTATGAATTACTGTGTTCCACTCAAAGATGTTTTTCGCGAAGGAAAGAAGGAAACCGGCACCAAAGCATATAATCTCTCCCTGCTATTGTCTTTTGGATTTCCCGTTCCCCGTGGATTCGTTATCAAGACAACATGCTTTACAGAGTTTCTTGAGAAAACAGGCATAAAAGAAAAGATTGTTGCACTGCTTTCAGAAACAGATGTGGACGACCCTGCAAAGCTCACGGGTACATCGCACGAGATAAAGAAGCTGATTATCTCTACTGAGATGCCTGATGATATGAAAGAGGGCCTTGCAAACATATACCTGGGCCTTGGCGAGCGCGAGGACATGCAGGGGCTGAATGATGTTGCAAAGAGCATAATGAGCTCTGTGCGCAGGGAGACTAATGTGTCTGTACGCGGCTCAGTCACAAACGATGAATTCCGAAACAGCTTTGCCGGGTGTGTGCGGGCGAGCCTTAATGTGCGCGGAAAAATCGGGTTCCTTGATGCAGTGAAAAATGCGTGGGCGTCATTCTACTCAGAGCACGCAATATACTACAAGGAAAAGACAGGCAACCAAAACACAGGGCTTGCACTTCTCATCCAGAATATGGTGAAAAGCGAAAAATCAGGTGTAATCTTTACTGCAAATCCTGTGACCGGCGGAAAAAACCAGAGAATTGCTGAAGCAGTTTACGGGACTGGCGAGTCAATCTCTTTTGGCGCAACAGTGCCTGACAGGTATGTAATCAGCAAGGACTCGCAGATGATATCAGACTTTTCAGTCGGCAGAAAAGAATGGATGTATTCTGAAAACGATTTTGACGGCGGCACAAGAAAAGAGCCTGTGTCAGAGCAGAATCGCGAGTCCCAGGTGCTTTCAGCCACAGAAATGAAGACAATCAATGACCTTGCAGGCAAGATTGAATCACGCGCGAACGTGCCGCAGGACATTGAGTGGGCAATCGCGCGCGGCAGGCTACATGTCCTTCAGGCAAGGCCTGTGATACTCCTCGGGGAACCCGGGAATGTTGACAGCATTGACTCCTTAGGCAAGGAGCTTCTGTGCAGCGGCACCCCTGCGTCACTTGGAAAAGGCGAGGGTGCGCCAAAATCATTCTATGAACCAATGGGCAGCACAATAATTTGTGATAATGATGTTCTTTTGTCAAAAGACGCTGCGCCATCCATCGTCAGCATCTCAAAAAAAGTATCTGCCATTGTATGCGAAGAGGGTGGAGTGCTCTCTCCTGCAGCAATTCTTCTTCGCGAGTTCCATGTTCCTATGATTGTCGGTGCAAAAGGAATAATAGATTCTGCTGCAGGGCATGAAAAAATAATTGTGAATGCAACAAAAGGCAGCATCTGCTCTGACGCGCCTTCAGGCATCGGCACCCCAAAAACAGAAGCTGCTGAGAGCGAACTTGATAAAGGCGGCGAGCTTCTTGCAACAAAAATCAGGATTTGCTCAGAGGGACTTGAAGAAATTGATACAAACCCTGGCTGCGACGGCCTCTTTGTGACAGGCGACATATTCTCAACATATCATGAAGATATTGCAGGAATTATTGCAAAGGCTGCAGAGCATATGCACCCGTCAAAGCTCTGGATAAAGATGCCCAAAGAAAGCGCGGACTTCTCAGGCGCAACCGCGGGCATCAACGGCGCAATTTCAAGAGGGTACAAGAACCTCGGCATCATAATCCCTTCAGTGTATTCCAGAACGCATGTTGAAGATGCAAT
>JAIVYS010000088.1:0-3701 GCA_048635325.1 Candidatus Bathyarchaeota archaeon | reverse complement strand
GCACGGCTTCGATGTAGTTGGCAAAAAAATAGTTCTTGTCGGCGGAGGGTATGGAAGTGCGGCGCTTCTATTGCTCGCAGAAGAGGCGGTTTCAAAAGGAATCAAAACAACTGCAATAATCGGTGCAGACACTGAAAAAAATCTCCTCTTTGCAGACAAGATAGAAAAGCTCGGCGCAAAGCTTGTTGTTACAACAGACGATGGCTCGCGCGGCATAAAAGGGTTCACTACGCAGGCGCTTGAAAAGCTTCTTTCTGAAGAAAAAGTTGATTGTATCTATACCTGCGGGCCTGAAATCATGATGTATTATATTGTGCAGATGGGTGAAAAAAACAATGTTCCTGTGCAGGCATCTTTAGAGCGCTGGATAAAATGCGGCTTCGGTGTCTGCGGGCAGTGCGTTCTTGATCCCACAGGCCTGCGCGTGTGCAAAGACGGCCCTGTTTTTGGGAGCGCGGATTTGAAGAAAATTTCAGACTTCGGGTTCTTTGCGCGCGATAAGACAGGCGCAAAAAAAAGTTGGAAGGAAATGGCGTGAGCATAGTTCTTTCAGGCGGACAGGTTTTTGTTGATGGCGCGCTTCAGAAAAAAGACCTTCTTATTGAAGGCGAAAGAATTGCAGAGATTGGCGAAAACCTAACAGGCGAAAAAATAGACTGCACCGAAAAAATAATTCTTCCGGGAGCAATTGATATTCATGTCCACTTCCGCGATTTTTCAGAAAGCCATAAGGAAAACTGGGCAAGCGGCTCGCGCGCTGCAGCAGCAGGCGGCACAACAACAGTCTTTGACATGGTAAACAATGACCCGCCAATAACCACAAAAGAGCGCTTGTTTCAGAAAAAAGAGCTTGCAAAAAAAAGCATTGTAAACTTCGGGCTTTACTTTGGGCTTGGGCCCGACAACCTTGATTCTCTTAGTGAAGTTGCACCGCATGTTTGCGGCTTCAAGCTGCACATGTGCAAGACAACAGGAGACTTGCTTCTGACAAACCCAGCACTTCAGAAAAAAGCATTTGAAAAAGTAAAGGAAACAGGGAAAATAATAGTCGTTCATGCAGAAGACCACGAGATTCTTGAGGCAGCGGCAAAGGATGTAGAAGGCAGAAACGACTTTCTGGCGCACGCAGACTCACGGCCTCATGGCGCGGAAATAAAAGCAGTTAAGGCTGCGATATGTTTTCAAAAAGAGTCCGGCGCAAAGGCGCACATAACGCACATGACAACAGCGCGCGCAGCAGAGCTTGTCCTTGAAGCAAAAAAAGCAGGGCAGGACATCACCTGCGATACATGCCCGACATATTTGTTTTTGACAACAAAAGATCTTGAGGAAAAGGGGGCAAGCGCAAAGATGAACCCTCCTGTGAGAACTGAAAAAGATTTGCTTGCACTATGGAATGGAATACGCTGTGGAGAAATAGATATTATTTCAACAGACCACGCGCCTCACACAATTGATGAAAAAAACAAAAGCTTTTTTGATGCCCCGGCAGGAGTGCCTGGGGTTGAAATGCGCGTACCGCTCTTGCTTGATGTAGTAAATAAAGGAAAGATTACACTTGAGGCCTTCGTAAAAACCTGCTCCGCCACCCCTGCAAAAAGGTTCGGCCTGAAAGAGCGCGGTGAAATTAGAGAAGGAAACTTTGCAGATATCATAGTTGTTGACATGAATCTTGAAAAAGAGGTAAAGCGCGAGGAGCAGCACACAAAATGCGGCTGGTCACCGTATGAAGGGCGTGTTCTGAAAGGATGGCCTGTTATGACTTTTGTGAACGGGAAATTGGTTTATGATACAAAAACCTTTTATGAAAATGAGGGAAAAGATTTATTCTTTTCAGAAGAATGAATTTAATCTTTGAAAAGAAAGTAGTGGTGAACAATATGGCTTCAAAAACAACTGAAGAAAAAGTAGCTGAAATCCTGCTTAAGACAGGCTCAATTCTTTTAAGCCCTGAAAGCCCTTTCACTTACTCTTCCGGACTATATAGCCCGCTCTGGATTGACGGAAGAAAAATTTCCTCTTTTCCTGAA
Source organism: Candidatus Bathyarchaeota archaeon (assembly GCA_048635325.1). Lineage (GTDB taxonomy): Archaea > EX4484-52 > EX4484-52 > EX4484-52 > B79-G9 > JAFCBV01. The sequence continues at coordinate 1,671 of JAIVYS010000088.1, read as the reverse complement.
GAGAGAGCCGAAGTGATGGATTTGATTGTGCAGAAAATTGATTCTCATATCGGGCTTGAAAATGTTGATATTGTTGCCGGAACATCCTCTTCAGGAATCTCGCTTGCGGCATTTGTTGCAAGGCGCATTAAAAAGCCCATGATATACATACGCTCAAGCGCAAAGAAGTACGGCAAGGGAAAGCAGATAGAAGGTGCATTTGAAAAAGGCAAGAAAGTTGTTGTTCTGACAGACATGATAAGCACGCAGGAGGACGTTCCTGTTGCAGTGGATACGCTGAAAGAAGAAGGTATGGAGATTCTTGGATGCTTCGCAATATACGACAACTGCATGAAAACCATAAACCAGTTCCTCAGGAAAAATAATATTCCATTACACACTCTTACAAATCTTAATGCGCTTGTTGGCTGTGCAGAAAAAATGCACTTGTTTTCGGCCATGGAAAAAAAGATTGTGATGTCCTGGGCAAAAAACCCAAAAGGCTGGTTCAATGAACACACAGAATCTATGAAAAAAAATGAAACAGGGCGCATGGGAAGAGCCTCCGAGATACTTCTTGATATAAGTGCAGTCACGCTTTCTCCTTCAAAGCCGTACCGCTACCCTTCCGGCGTCCTAAGCCCGATATATACTGACAACCGGCTTCTGATGAGCCACCCACCAGAATGGAAAGAAATTATCGGTGCATTTGCAGATGTTGTGATTAATACAATTGGAAGGCAAAACATAGACGTCATCGCAGGCACAGACTCTGCAGGAATATCACACGCCGCTTATCTCGCCTCAATACTTCACCTGCCGATGGCATACATTAAATCCGAGGAAACGCCTTACGGAACAAGAAAGAAAATAGAGGGCATAATAAAGCCCGGCGACCGCGTGGTGGTTGTCGAGGATCTAATAAGCACAGGCAAAAGCTCAATCGCTGCCGCAAACACTGCGAGAAACGCGGGCGCTATTGTGGACTATTGCCTCTCGATATTCGACTATGGGCTTAAAGAATCAAAAAAAGCTTTCTCTGACGCAAAGCTTGATTTAATATCCATAACGAACGTTAATGCCCTTCTTGATGTTGCTGTTGCAAAAAAAGCCATCAATGAAAAAGAAAAGAAACTTGTTCTGGAATGGCAGAAAGACCCGAATAGTTGGGAAACGAAAAAGTGATAGAAGTTTTCTATCGTTCCAAAAACCAATTATTGACAGCATGTATTCTTGGAGACAAAGTCACTACGCTTCGCTCCGTTCCAATGTCTCCAAAACAGTAATTGGTTAAGTGCTTTGGAGAACGCAAACCAATCAATCAAAGCATTCGACAAATTTTTCTTTTGATCAACCTTTTCTTTATTAGCTATCAAACAAATTGTAGGTGAAGTAAAAGAAAATTTTCAGACAGAACCAATAACCAACCATGACCCTCATGTAAGTTGCCGTAGGCATTTTTCTTTTGATCAAACTATTTCTTTGCGAGCCATCAAACCAATAGGCGGCGAGATAAAGAAAAGTTTGCGAGTGAAAGAAAATGCTGGAAGAAAAAACAAATATTGAAGCTACTAAAGTTTGCAGTCGGTTGCCTGCTCAAGCCACGCAACATCCTTTACGCCGTTATATGCTGTATTGTTGTAGACAACTGAAGGCACCTGCTGTAAACCAATGTCAACGCAACCCTGTAGG
>JAIVYS010000087.1:0-3706 GCA_048635325.1 Candidatus Bathyarchaeota archaeon | reverse complement strand
TCCGATCTAGCTGTTTTGAGGGCAGAATATCTTATCTCAATCATAGAATCTATTGATATTATTAGTTAGTGAGGACTTAAGATACCTTTTAATATTCTCAAATCAATTATTGAAAATGGGCACTAAAATTCAGGATGCTTTTGAAAAGGCTTGGAAAGAGGCTTCTAAAAGTCCTTGTCTTACGCGGAAGGTCGGAGCTGTGCTCTTGCTGCCCAATGTCGTGTACTGGGGCACTAATGGCAGTGAAGATGAACCATGTACTCAATGCACACGAGCGTATGACGAAAACTGCCCGTCAATTTGCGCAGAACAAAGATGCATCTATAATGCCCTTGAAGATACCGGAGCGACAGAACTATCTGAAGGTATTTTGGTGTCCACAGATCTTCCTTGCGATACATGCATAAGCCTTATAAAAGAAACTGGAATAAAGGAAGTGTATTTCTCCAGATTTAAGTTTGATGTGCCACGAGCTATAGACTGGCAGCGCATTAATTGGCTAAATTCTTACGGGGTCCGGGTCTATAAAACTATAAACACACTACACGCTTCCAATCAAAAACGCCACTAATGCAACCAGCATCGCAATCTTTGTGGTCTTCTGGTTCTTATGCGCACTCTGGAACATTGAAGCTATGAACAGCCCGTCAGCCACCATAACAACTGCAAGATACTTCATGCCAAAATAGCCATACATATAAGGAAGAACACTCAAAACAATCGCAGCAATAATCGCAGCCTGCGCTGCAAGCGCTGCCTTTCGTTCACCAACCAGAAGGGGAAGTGTCTTTGCCCCTGCTTTCCTGTCCCCTGCAACATCCTCTATATCCCCGTAAATCTCCCTGCCAAGATTAGCGAAAAACGACATTGCAATAAGGAGCCAGACAATTTCAAAGTCAAGGGTTATAAGAGCGCCGTATAAAAAGCTTGATGCCGCAAACCAGCTGTCAACTGTGTTGCCTAAAAGTGCAATGGGCTTGAACTTCCATGCATACAGGAACTCAAGAACTGTGTTCAGGACAGCGAGCGCGAGCGCATAGATGTTCACAATGCCTGCAAGCGCAATGCCTGTTGCAAAAAGAATCGCAGCATATATCAGAGCGCTTCTTTTTGAAATCTGGCCTAACGGCAAAGGCCTGTCTGGTGCGTTTATTTTGTCATTCTCAAAATCATAATAGTCATTCAGGATTATTCCGGCACCGGATATCAAAAAAACAGAAAGTGCAAGATATGCTATAAGAATCAGGTTTTCCATTCCCGCGCCCGATACAACAGCCCCCACAACAACTGCAAAAAACGCAAGAAACCCGTTTGATGCGCGAAGTATTTTCCAGTATGCGCAGATATTCATGTTAATTCATTGTCCAGAAAAGTATATAACGGGCGCTGCAAAAGCCCTAATCTTCTTCATGTAGCGGGCGCTGGTATGCCCTGTAGTGGCATATTTCAGTCCCGGACTCATCATCAGGCAGCGGCGCTTCCGAAGGCAGGATTACAGCCTCTGTTTCAGGAGGCTCAAAAGCAGAATGTTGTGCGCCAGTTTCGCGCTGTTCTCCTTCTTGCGGGTAAAGTTTTCTCATTCCGTCTTCAAAGCTTTCCCTTGAAATAACGCCCTGGCGAAAAAGCATCTCAAGCTCTTCAAACGCGTCATCAGATTTTTTTCCCTTTCTCGCGTTAACCAGCTTTTGTATAAAAGATTTTGACACAGAATTTCTTTTTGTCTTCTTGAGGCGGTCAACCTTGCCCTTCAATTTTTCTATGTTGTCGAATTCAGTTTCCTGTACCTTGTTGATTGCCTTTTCAAGCGACTCCATCCTGTACTCCAGCCCGACAATTTTTTCTTTATGCGAGTGATCCTCTATTTGCACCTGTTCAAGCTCTCCTTTCAGGGCATCAATGCTTTTTGTATCTGCCTTATTGATGCTGCTGATAATATTTTCCAGTGATTTTATCCTGGATTCAAATGCATCCAGGTCATCTGTGCCTGCTTTGCTTTCAGCTAATTCTTCCATAGCATTATTCATTTTTTCAATAAGTGCTTTTTGTTTTTCAGTGTGTTCTGCAGTCTTTTTTGCAGATTCAAGAAGCTCTTTTCCTTTTTTGATGCCAAATAATTTGCCCAGTACAGAATTCTCCAATCTATCATCTATCTTTTTATTTGCCTGTGCCATTTCATTGTTTAATTGCCCGCAGGCACTGCTAACTGTGTTAAGCTGCTCTTCAATTCCGATTATTCTTTGAACAGGCACGTTTTTCTTCATCTGCTCAATATTTGAATTCAGCTTGCCCATCTTTGCCTCGTCCAGCTCAAGGCGCTCGGCAAGGTTTCCAAGAGACTCTATGCGTGCTTCAAGATGCCTGATCTTTTCAATGTTTGCATCCTTTCCTTTTTTCATCTGCTCAAGCGACTCCTTCAGGTCGCCAAGTGTTCTTACATCTTCTGTTTTTAGCTTTCCGATTATGTCCTCAACGTATTTTATGCGCGCCTCAACGCCCTTGACATCATTGGCATTGGCTTTATTGTGTACCATCTGCCAAAGATCCTGTTTCAGCTTTTCGATAAGAGCCAATTCCTTGTTGAGCCGCTCATTATGTTTTTCAAAGTGTTCTTCAATGGCCTTGACTTTTTCGGCTGAAGCGCTTTTCCTGTTCACTTGCTCTATGTTTGCATTCAACTTTCCTATTAGTGCCTCGTCCCTTTCAAGCCTCTCAGCCATTTTGTCAATAGAGTGCAGTATAACCTTTCCTTTTTTGATTCCAAACAGCTTGGTCAACGGAGACTCACCAAGGCCGGTCTCCACCCGCGTCTTCACATGCCTTACGTCATCCCTTAAATTTACAGCCAAAGTATCAACGACATCTATGCGCCCTTCAAGTGCCCGAACCTTATCAATAGACGCGCCTTGTTTCTCCTGCTGTTTTACATCATCCATCAATTTTTCAATATTGGCTTCATTATGAATAAGCTTTTCAGCCATTCTGTCAATGGTTTTCAGGCGCTTTTCAATAGAGTTCATTTTTTCAGCAGGAGCGATTTTCTTTTCCAGCTGCTCTGTCTTTGCATTTATGTTTTCAATCATTATTTCTCCCTGGACAAGGCGGTCTGCAACAGGCTCCAGGGATCCTATGCGCTCTTCAAGCCCCCGTATTCTTTCGACACTGAATTTTTTTTGCAGCAATTCCAGGTCTTTTTTCAGTTTGATAATAATAATTTCGTCATGCTTGAGCCTTTCAGCCATTTTCATCCTGTCAATGAAGCTCTCGTCATTCTTGAGGTGCTCAGCCAGCTCCTTGAATGACTTCATTCTGTCCTCAGTTGCCCGAAGCTTCTCAACATATTCTCTTGTCTCGGAATTAATGCTTTCAGTGTCCTGCGAGAGCTTTCGGACAGTGTCTGAAAGCCCCCTGACCTCAAAAGAAAAAGAATTTACAATGCGGTCAACTTCTGCCTTTACCTCGTTTGGGACAACTTCCTGCAATATTTTTTCACCGGATGTTGCCATCTTTTCAAGGGATTTTACTGCGCGCGGGCTAAGCCTTTGTGCAAGCTCATCAAGCTTTTTATCAAAGTGCCGGAATCGCGCATCAGTTGTCTCATCCATTTTTTGAAGAGACCTGTCTACGACCCGCAGGCTTCTTGGCGCAGAGCCTTTTCCAAAAAGTGATCCGGAAGCCTCTTCCTCGAACGCGCCCATGTCCCCGAAAA
>JAIVYS010000086.1:0-3755 GCA_048635325.1 Candidatus Bathyarchaeota archaeon | reverse complement strand
CTGTTGATAAGCCCTTGGTTTGCAACATTTGGGGCATCAATTTTTTTCACAATCTCTATCAAGTCTACAATATCGTATGACGGCATATTGGCGTTGATGATCTTTATTGTTTTTTCAAGAAGAATCCCAATTTCTGTATCAAGCTCTATTCCGAATGTGAGCGCCCATGACCCGGAATCAAGCTCTGACGGGCGCATGGCAAATGTTTTGTCATACGGGATTTCGTTTTCGCGAAAGTGCTTTGCCTGCCCTTCCGGGACAAGAACCTGCACATCAAATGATTTTGGCTTTAAACCCCATTTGGATAGCAGGATTATATCGCGTTCATTCGGATTTTTCATAGACCAGTATATTCCCATTGGATCTATTATCACGCAGGCCATGTTTTTGCGGACATCATCGGGAAGAAGTGCAAGTTCCTCTGCAATAACACCCAAAGTGTGGCTTTTTCCTGTTCCGCGCTTTCCAAAGATTCCAATAATGTGCGGTCGCGCAAGATCCATGTGTACCGGGTTTGTAAGATATGCATCTTTTTTCTCTCCGACAAAGTGCTTTCCGAGAACACCAGTTCCATTGATACCGTATTTTTTAAAATCTTCGGGAGAGCGTCCGACAACAATTTCATGCATGAATAGATTTCATTGAGCGTGGATATATAGTTTCGTTTGTGAATCCGGCCTACACAAAAAACTATTAAAGTGTGCAAGCCGTCATATTTTGAGGCAACAGGGATTTGATTTTATGGCATCTATATTTCGCTCATATGATATTAGAGGGATTTACCCGTCTGAAATAAATGAAGAAATTGTGTATAAGGCCGCCCTTGCATACAGGCGCATCCTGCCGCAGGCGAAAGAGATTGTGGTTGCGCGCGATATGAGGCTTTCAAGCCCTGCTCTTTTTGAATCACTTACGTGCGGTCTTATGGATGCAGGCTTCAATGTGATTGATGTCGGTATGGTCCCGGTATCTGTCTTTTATTTTACAATCGCTCACTACAAAAAAGACGGCGGCATCATGATTACAGCATCTCACAATCCTAAAGAATACAATGGTCTCAAGATTCAGCGCGAGAATGCGCGCCCTATTGTCGGAGAGACAGGAATTTTTGACATGGAAAAATATGTTCTTGAAGACAATTTTCAAAAAGCAGAAGAAAAAGGGACTATGAGCAAAAAAGAAGCCGTAGACGAATACATGCGCTACATATTGCCGAAAATAAAACTGAACCGCTCCCTGAAAATTATTCTTGATTCAGGCAACGGCACATGCAGCAGGATTCCTGAAAAAATATTTTCCTCTCTTGGCTGCACAGCAAAAACAATTTTTGCAGAGCCTGACGGGACATTCCCTAATCATGCGCCTGACCCGCATGACGAAAAGAACCTTGTTACACTCCAGAAAGAAGTTGTTGACAACAAGGCAGACATAGGGTTTGCATTTGACGGCGACGGGGATCGCGCAGGAGTTGTGGATGAAAAGGGAAGAATCATTTCTATGGATTTCATACTCATGATGCTTGCAAGGCAGGCGCTCAAAGCAAAGAAAGGCGATGTTGTGTTTGAAGTGCGTTGCCCAAACACCTTGATTGATGATACTAAGGCGCACGGTGGAAACCCATTGGTTACGCGCGTCGGGCACAGCTATTTGCTTGATGAGATAATTGCGCGCAATGCAGTGTTCGGAGGCGAGCTTACAGGGCACATGTATTTCCCGTACTGCTACTACAACTATGATGACGCGATTTTTGCAGCGCTGAAGATTGCGGAAATTGTTTCTGCCTTAGATGTTCCGTTTTCAGAATACATAGATTCACTTCCGCGCGCGCATGCAAGCCCTGAGATATTCATTGATTGCGATGACGACAGAAAGTTCAAAGCAGTTGAAGAATTGAAAACCTATTTGAAAGAAAATAGTTATGACTTCCTCGGCATAGACGGCGCAAGAATAAATTTCCCCAATGGTTGGGGATTGGTTCGCGCGTCAAACACGACTGCGCACATAAAGTGTAGGTTTGAGGCAGATACAAAAGAGCATCTGGACGAAATAATTGATGAAGTTAAGGGACTTCTGAAACAATTTGGGCTGGAGATAAAGTGCTAACTATTTCTGCACCTTATACGTCTCCATCAGCTTCTTCTGCATTTCTTCAAGCTTCTCGCGCACGCTTTTCTCTTGTGTATCGAGGCGCTTCATTCTGATTGCAGCAGTTTCTTTCTCATCCTTGAGGCTTTCCTGAACTGTTTTTTTGTCTGCCTTCAGAAGTATAGGCCCTGCTGCCTTGAAGACATCACCAGTGGAAGCCTCAACTTCTTTTTCAGCGCGCTCAAGCTCAAGAACTTGCAGTGCGCTTTGCTCCTTTTGCATTGCAATTGTCTGGTACTGCTGTTGCAGCGCCTGGAACTGCCCGCTTAAATCAGAAACCTGGTCGCTCATAATCTACACCTCTTTTTTAACTGTTGCATCAATTGTCTTCTCACTTGCAGAGACCATCTGCAATAAAGTATTCACCGCAGCGCGAAGGGCAACAACATCCTTTGCCTGTATGTTTGCAGAAAGTTCGTTTCCATTCAAAAGCGTTGTATTTGCCCGGTCTGTTGATGTGATATCGGGCTTTACAGAATTAAAGATAATGCCCTTCTTTTTTTCAGGAAAATCAAAGTTTATGGTGGCTGTGTGCAATATAAACACCGCAGAATTAATCGCAGCTTATTGTCCTTACTGTTTTCGAGGGCGTCTTAAGAAGGATTTTTCCGGAGCACTTCGGGCAGAAGATGCTTCCGATAATCTTTTTCACTTCAACAGGCGCACCGCATGTGTAGCATACATACATGATTATTCCTCCGTTTTGCCGGCTACTTTAGTTTCCGGCTTCGTTTCCTTAGCTGCAACAATTACAGGCCTTTTTTTTGCAAACTCCGGCGAGTACGCCCCGCCAGCTACTTTCAGGCCGCACGTCCTGCAGCCCCAGATTCCTTTTGAAATCCGTTTGAGCGCCTTTTTTGCGCAACTTGGGCATTCATGCCTTACTTTAAGGGTCTTTTCAACCTCAAGAGACCTTACTCTGATTCTTCGTCCGTACCTTACGCCGAATCTTCCTGTGCTTTTTACTTTTTTTGTAGCCATAAAAATACCCTGATAGACCATAGTTACGAAAACTTAAAAAGCCTTTTTGAAGGCCTCATCGCGCAGTTTTTTGGCTGTTTTTTCCGTGATTTTTGCAGCCTCGGCTATTTCCGCATCAGTAAAGCCGCCTATGCCGCCCATTTGTATGGATGTTATGTTCCCGTTGTCCTTTGTTGTGATTGTTATGCGCGCGTCAACAGCATCTTCCTCAGCTTCTGTTGTGTCAAGCATAAGGACTCCGTTGACTTTTCGGATGGTTATTGCAAGAGGAATTCCTGACATAGGGATTTTTTTGTCTGTGAGCGGGACGCTCCTGTCCACAATTCCTTCTGAATCAAGTGCAGGGAACTTTGCGTCAAGAAATGCTGCTGCTGCTGCGATTCCTGCTGCATCGATAAGGTTCCCGTCGTGGTCAAGCACAAGTATGTCCAGAAAACTCAGCCACACTTTTTCCTTCGGAGTTATGCAGAGTTTTTCAAAATCAAGGCATCCTGAGCCTCTTATGCCTCTGTCAACAACCCGTGCGAGTTCGACTTCAACCTCGCCCGGCCTTCCGCCTTCAAATTTATGGGATGCGCACGGCATAAATTCTGCAGAGGTTGTCATGACACCCTTATCCGGGCTGTCCG
>JAIVYS010000085.1:0-3780 GCA_048635325.1 Candidatus Bathyarchaeota archaeon | reverse complement strand
AGGCATCACAGAGACGGCCTCATTCCGGAGCATGTTGCAACAAAAAAGAATTTTTTAACCTGGCAGAAAGAGGCGAAGAATGTCGGGAGATATTATGGCAGCGGGCGCAAAGAAGAAGCAGAACGAGTCATGCGCTCAAAAGAATACAGGAAAGAAGGCCTTGCTTACTGGGTAGTGCCTTTGACATGGGGGCATGCAGAGTTTATACTTGCATATCACAAGCTTAAGGAAAAAAATCTTATTTAGACCAGTTTTTTTATTGCATTGTTCCAGCCTTCAGGACCTTCTTCCTTTGTTCTTATTGCATCAAAATCCACTTTAAGTCGGAGGTTAGCGGAATTTTTTACAATCACAGGCACATCAACTTCCTTTAGCATTGGTATGTCATTTTGCCCGTCACCCAGGCCGATTGTTTTTATTCGCAAGTATTTCCTTTTGAAAAGGCTTGTAAGGACTTTTACAGCCTTTCCTTTGTCGTTGTTGCCTGTTATATGGCAATACCTGCCGCCTTTTGTGAAATGAAATCCCTGTTTTTTTATTAGTTCGCGGATTTTAGGCTCGTCTTTTTTGCTGTTGATTTTGAATGCCTCGTCATACTCGCGCTTTTTTGCATTTTTCGCGTCACTTACTTTCAGGTCGCAATCTTTGGAAAGCACAGCAGCAGATATATCAGAAAAGGCAGTAATATCATAGCCTCTTTTTTTGATGTTTTCTATTGCATTCAAAATTCGCTTTATGGGTGTTCCGATTTCTATTACATCATAACACGGCGTCTGCCTGCTGAAGGGAAACTTAAATCCAAAATAATTTTTCGGGACAAATATCGCGCCGCCGTTCTCGGAAATAAAAGGGTCTTTTATGCCAAGCTCTTTGCGATATTCCTCGATTTCAGCGCGCGTCTTGCTGGTGCAAAATATTAGCGGAATTTTTTTCTTTTTTACCATGCTTAATGTGTCAAGGGCGGCTTTGTAAGAATAAGTGCTGTGGTCAATTAAGGTGCCGTCCAGGTCTGTGTATATTATTGGATGAGTTGTTTTGGAATCCATCAAGAATATTAATTTTGCATTGTATAAATAACATATATGGCACTCAATCCAGGTACTCTAGTGAAAAAGATATATTTGAAAAGAAAGCCCGCATCAAAAAAGCGCGACTTTGGCAAAGTTCTTGTTATCGGGGGCAGCAAAGTGTATACAGGGGCGCCCGCGCTTTCTGCAATGGCTGCACTTAGAAGCGGGGCTGACCTCATAGTTGTTGCAGCACCACAGCGCGCAGCAGACACAATTGCTTCTTTTTCGCCTGATATGATAACAGTTCCTTTTGAGGGCGATTTTTTCTCCGGAAAACACGTACTGGCAATAGGAAAACTGATTCTGGATGCAGATGCAGTTGTCATCGGCCCCGGGCTTGGGCGCGAGAAAAAGACAATGGCTTTTGTGCAGAAGCTTTTGCCAAAAATAAAAATCCCCTGCGTAATTGACGCAGACGCGCTTTATGCAGCCAAGGGGCTTAAATTGCCAGGAAATTTTATTCTGACCCCGCACAGGGGAGAATTTCGGATGCTTTATGGAGCAGAGCCTGATGAAAAAGCAACGGAAGCACTTGCAAGAAAGACAGGGGCAATAATACTTGCAAAAGGGCCTAAAGACTTTATCGGCGACACTAAAAGAGTTTTTCTCAACACAACAGGAACTCCATATATGACAACAGGCGGCACAGGGGATGTTCTTGCAGGGGTGTGCGCAGCCATTCTTGCGCGCGGAACCGAGCCTTTTGAGGCGGCGTGCGCCGGCGCATACATAACAGGGCTTGCAGGCGAGGCTGCGGCAAAGAAGTTTGGCGACGGGCTGGTCGGGTCTGATTTGCTGACGGAATTGCCGAAAACAATAGTGAAGCTATCAAAGTAATGTGTATTGAGCCAATAACCAACATCAGTCGGTATGTATTCTTGGAGAAGACCCTTCACAAACAGGTGGTCTTCGACAAATCTTTCTTTTGATCAAACTGTTTCTTTGCGAGCCATCAAACCAATTGGCGGCGCAGTAAAGAAAAGTTTGCACTTACTCCCACTCTATCGTCCCCGGCGGCTTGTTCGTAATATCATAGACAACGCGCCCGACCTCTTTCACTTCATTTGTTATGCGCGAGGATATTTTCTCTAGTACCTCGTGCGGAACTTTTGAAAAGTCTGCTGTCATGCCGTCAACAGAATTCACCATTCGAAGCGCAATAACACTTTTGTAGCTTCTCGCGTCTCCTTGCACACCTACACTCTTTACCGGGAGAAGAACTGCAAACGCCTGCCAGATTTTGTCATACCATCCGGATTTTTTTAATTCATCGAGAAGTATATAATCTGCCTCCTGAAGAATTTTTACATCTTCAGGTGTGCACTCGCCAAGTATTCTTACTGCAAGCCCGGGGCCCGGAAACGGGTGGCGCCATGCAAGCTCTTTTGGCATGCCAAGTGTTTCAGCAACCTTGCGCACTTCGTCTTTATACAAATCCTGTAGCGGCTCCATAAGCTCAAGATCCATATCCTTTGGCAGGCCGCCCACATTGTGGTGGCTCTTAATTACTGTAGAATTTTTCGTCGCGCCGCTTTCAATCCGGTCAGGGTATATTGTTCCCTGCACAAGAATCTTTGCGCCCGCTTTTTTTGCCTCTTCATTAAAAACATCAATAAACAGTTTTCCGATTATTTTTCTTTTTTTCTCAGGGTCTTCTACCCCTTTCATCGCAGAATAAAACCTTTTCTTTGCGTCAATCATTTTAAGGTCAATATCCTGTTTTCCAAATGAGTCCTTTATGAACTCTGTCTCGTTTTTGCGCATAAAACCTGTGTCAACAAAAACTGCTGTAAGGTTTTTGCCGATTGCCCGCCCGACCAATGCCGCAACTGTTGAAGAATCCACACCCCCGGAAAGCCCGAGTACAGCGCGCCTGCCTTTTGCCTGCTCCTTTATTGAGGCGACAGTCCTTTCTATGAAGTCCTGCATGCTCCAGTCTTTTTTTGCTTTGCACACGCCAAACACAAAGTTCTCGAAAATCTTTTTGCCGCATTTTGTGTGCGTGACTTCAGGGTGAAACTGCAAGCCAAATATTTTTTTATCAAGATTTTCATAAGCTGCAACCTCGCAGATTTCACTTGATGCAACCGTACTGAATCCGGATGGAAGCTCAACCACAGAATCCCTGTGATTCATCCAGACTGTTTCGCTTTTTTCAAGCCCTGCAAGAATCATGCTTTTGCGATTTACTGAAACCTTTGTCAGCCCGTACTCGCCCTGCTTTCCGACACCAAGCTTTCCGCCAAGAATAGTTGCAAGAAGCTGGTGCCCATAGCAAAGGGAAAGAACAGGAATGCCTATTTCAAGAATCTTCTCATCCATTTTTGGGGCGCCTTTCTCCCCGATTGATGCAGGGCCGCCTGACAGCACAATTCCCTTGAGGGACGGGTATTTTTCCTTTAATTCCCCTGCTGTTGTGTCTGACGGGACAACTTCTGAATAGATGCCAAAGTCCCGTATTCTGCGCGCAATAAGGTGGCAGTACTGGCCACCGAAGTCAAGGACAACTATTTGCGGGTTCATTATGTTACTTTCAGGCAGGATTTTAAATTGTTTTTGCAAGGCGCAATAACCCTCATTCAAACCTCAGCGCGTCAACTGGCTTTAGTTTTGATGCCCGATATACCGGAATTAGCCCGGATATCATTCCCGCAGCTACTGAAACAGACATTGCAATGGCTACTGCGTCCAGTGTGACCAGTGTGCCACT
>JAIVYS010000084.1:0-3795 GCA_048635325.1 Candidatus Bathyarchaeota archaeon | reverse complement strand
TTAGACGAAATAAATATGGAAATAAAGAAACATGATATTTTGCCAGATATTGTTCTTCTTGACAGGGATAAAAACAGATTGTATTTAATTGAAGCAGTTTGTTCTCACGGACCAGTATCTAACAAAAGAATGATTGAGCTAAATGAGTATTTTTCCCAGTTTGATTATAAGAAGATCTTTGTGAGCGCGTTTCCAGACTTTCGAGAATTTAAAAGACATGTTGATGATATTGCATGGGAAACAGAGGTTTGGCTTTCAGAAATACCAAATCACATGATACATTTTAATGGAGATAAATTTTTGACGTTGGGGTGATATAACTAATTACTTCACCCTTTATTTCTCTGCCCCGCTCCAGAACTCTGCGCCCTTAATCTTCGCAATATCTTTGCCATGCACTATTTTGAATTTTTTGCGAATTGGCATGATGAAGTTGTTTGGGATACCCATGTCGTGCATGCTTCTTTTTGTCCCGCGAAGAATCTTTGAGAGCAGCTTGCAAATGTCTGTTTCCGCGCGAGCCGAGAGTGCATAATATTTTTCATTGCGAAACCACACCATGCTGTGTGTTTTGACAAACCGCTCCTGATGCATGGGTGGATTGAATACAGAAGGGCCTTCAATGACAAACTGCTTGGGTATTATTTCATCCCTTACTTCAAGTGCGATGCCGCATTCGGCATCTGCAAATACCCATGAGTCAAAAACTTTGAATCCTGCATGTTTTGCATGCATTGCAAGTGTTCCTGCAAGCCTTCTAAGCTGCGGATAAAGTATGTCCTCAATCAGGTCTGGCTTTGCAAAAACCAGCGCGACTATCATTGTATTTGTCTTTTTATAGAATTCCATTGCCTGCTTTTTGTCTACCTTTTTCTGGCGCGGGAAAAAATAAGATTCTTTCGGCTTTTCAAGAAAAGAGCGCGCATAAAATATAAAGCGGGCAAGCTTTTCAGGAGACAATACTGCTGCAACATTGCGGTTTTTGTCAACAGGGTCAATGAATATGAGCGGCTGCCCGGAAAACATCTTTTTGATTTTCTGCGCATCTTTTTTTGAGTGGTGGTTTGCAAGGTCAACGATTTCCTGCCAGTGCAGATTTTGTGATGCCTGAAGGGCTTTTTCAAAGCTTTTGTATTTTATTATGAGAAGTTCGCACAGGTACCCTGAAAACCCTTCTTTCTTTAAGTCAGAGCCATAGCATTCGATGCCCTTGAGGAATTTTTTCAAAAGCAGGACATCCTCGTTCTTTTTCAGGTTTTTCTTTACAAATGCTGTGTGAAATGGTGTCCTGTCTACTGCGCTTTGAATTTTGCCCGCGTCATTGACAAGATATGCAGGCACTACCTCGATATGGAATTTCCCGATAAGCCCTTTTGTGTATGGATGCTCGGCATATGAAATCTGGAATTTTCCCTTGTTGAATTTTTTGAATACCGCCTTCCCTATTTCAAGGCCTTTTTTCTCAAGCATTTTTCTGGGTGTTGATGGAGGAAACAGGACAAAAATATCCATGTCTTTGTCCCCTGCAATGAATGTGCTCTTTGCAATTGAGCCCATAAGCTCTGCAGGAAGGCCAAACTCAATTCTTATGAACTGCTGTATTTTTGAGAACATTTCCGTTGTTTCTTTTACCTCTTTTTGCGAGGGTGTTATTTTTTGAAGAACTTTTTTCAGAACGCGCTGCATATGGTATTTTGGTTCAAGGATGCATATAAGTATTGGTATTTGAAATCAGGGCCCTGGGAATACCGTATTATTCAGGACAAAAGTCTTTTCATATCGAAGCCCGGAATACAAAATAGATATCTGCGCGGTTTTGGTATCAGACGTAAGATTGTAATGTATGTCAAGTGAATGCCCTCTGGAATTCAAAGACTTTTTCTCAAGTGCGATAAGCTCATCAAGATTCTCTTCCACGTTCTCTCCAGAAGAGGACAATAGTGTGGCATCCAGGTTTCGTTCAAGACCCACCACAATCCGCGGCAGATCAGTTGTCTGTATGCCTGTTGCATCATAAGACTGTATTTTTATGAAATCTGACATACCATAGAGTATAAGTATCACTGCGATTGCGCTTGTCATAAAAAACTGCCCCTTTCGCTCTCTGTCAAATATCATCTAATACCACATCTTTAGAGTCACTTCATACGGCTGGTATGTCTCATTGTTTTCGAAAAATACGCTCTTTGAGACGGCCCAGCTCCCCTGTGCCATACCTTTTGATATTTCAAAACTATTTTTTCCAGACGCCACAAGCGCAGCCTCAAGAAGGCTCCACTCATCATCAGACACCTGATTGTCAGGCATCCATATTGCGGTCCCCTCGCCAATATAATTTACAATGCCGTATGGAACCGACCATCGCTCGAAAAGCACCCACAGTACCTGTGCGCCAGCCGGGTCTATTGTAACCATGTACTTTTCCGGGCCGAATGTTACAAAGTTCGCGTCCTTGTAAGGGCCTTCGCCCGTGTCATTGTATTTGCCGTTATTGTCAAAGTCTATGTTCAGCAGATCATATTCTATGCTGGTATTTGTTATCGAGAAATTATAATCTGCCCCTGCATAGAATTTGCCGCAGCGATGCTCGCCCGGAGGCATTGTGGACTCTCCGGCAGTGCATGCAGCAGCAGGAGTGACTACAGAAGCGCCAATATTGCGCATGGTGACATTGTAACCCTTTGCTTTTGCTTTTGCAAAGATGTATTTTTCAGACTCGCTTTCAGGATAAACTTTTCCCTGCGGCTCCATTATTCCATTGAACTCGTGATCATTGTTTGGGCGAATAGTGACCTGCCTTCCGTGAGAAAGAATTTCCTTTACAATGTAGTTGTTCGCGCCAATGATTATACTGCTGTCGACCGCGAGCGCAATCTCGTCAGTAAAGTTATTGTCCTTATCAGCATCAATCCTAAGCAGGCTATATTCAGTTGAAGCAGCCGCTTTTGTCACGAGAACTGCATAATTATTTTTTCCAAGATTTGTGCTACCTATATGCGCTGTGTCATTGTTGGCTATATCCTCTGTAAAATAGCCAGTGGTATCGGTAGAAAAGGCATCTATAGAAATCCCTGAGAAAATGAAGTATTTTTTCGCGAGATATATTTTTTCTGCAGCAGAAACAGTTGCAATAACTCCGTCTTCACTGCTGCCAAATATATCATAGTCAACCCATGAAATTGCAAAAATGTTTTTCTCAGCATTGCTGATGTCTGCCGGGACAGTTATGTTTTTAAGCCGTACAACGCCGCCGCCCTGCATGACGTAATCATATATTATAGATTCATACGGGGTTATGTCTATCTCTGCCGGAATTATGATAGCATCAAACACATACAGGTTTCTTGAGAAAGCCGCTCCCCTGATGGAAACGGCGGTCTCTCTGGAATTTATTTTGAAGTTGTTCATATGAGGCTTTATTTCAACAAGCCCTTCAGCATTCCAGAAACTCACGTTTCCGCTGTTGTTATGTATATCTCCTATACTCCAGTATGTGCCGCCAAGGTAAACCATGTTGCTTTTTGTAAACGGTCCTTCTGAAGAATTGTATGTTCCACTTGAGTCAAAATCAAAATAAATGGCATCATATTCTTCCAGCCCATTGGGAACTTCTGGCTCGTAGTCTGCCAGAACATAATCAACGCCCTGAAATGCAGTCTCATAGCAAGAGTGTTCTGTTAAGACAGGGCAAGGGCTTGTATTCAGTGTTGCCTCCACATCTATTATTAAATCAGTTAAGATTCCTGCCTCAAAGAAATGCTTTGGACGGATGGTGATTTTCAGGGAGATCGGAAG
>JAIVYS010000083.1:0-3818 GCA_048635325.1 Candidatus Bathyarchaeota archaeon | reverse complement strand
CAGGACCACTCTTTGGATTATGCGGGTTTCGAGGGAACAATCCCTGAAGGGCAGTACGGCGCAGGCACTGTGAAAATATGGGATAAAGGGACGTATGTCCCTGGAAAGATTTCTGACAAAGAGATTCTTGTTGAGCTTCGCGGAAAAAAGATGAGAGGAAAGTATGTTCTTCTGAAGACTCATTTTAAAGGTGCGAAGAACTCGTGGTTGTTGTTTAAAAAGAAAGAATAATCTGTTGACATCAAGGACCAATTATATACAGAAAACTTGTATACTGGCTTCTGTCTACTACTCAATACCTATGATGCGCGACCGCTATTGCAACCGCAATCCAGGCAAGGCTCCCGACCATTATAAGAATTAGCGCGAGCGCGAGCGTGCCATAGTATGAGAACGGGGTGACCCCCACAGTCCACTCAAGGTGCCCGGCAAGCCATGCCCCTGCAAGAACAAGGATTGAACCCGCAATCCAAAAAAGTGCGAGTTTTCCTTCTGGCAACTCTTTTTTTGTGACCATATTACTCTGTTATGTAGTTCGGCGAATTACTTAATATAGTTTGCTTCGAAAAAGTGCCTATGTCCCTTAAAAAAGGCGCATTTCATGGCGATCCTAATATTGGCCTGTTTGCTTTTGCGACTGACAAGTATCTATTTTCTGCGGATGATAATATCAATGCTGACAATCTTAAGGTTCCGTTGGTTGCATCCACAGTGTCCGGGACACAGCTTTGCGGAATGTTCGCTGCAGGAAACTCTCACGGCATAATTCTGCCTGTGATGGCTGATAAGTTAGAGATCAAGCGCATTAGCGCACAGATGAAAAAGCTTGGCATAAATGTCCTTTGCCTTG
Organism: Candidatus Bathyarchaeota archaeon; assembly: GCA_048635325.1. Lineage (GTDB taxonomy): Archaea > EX4484-52 > EX4484-52 > EX4484-52 > B79-G9 > JAFCBV01. The sequence continues at coordinate 2,968 of JAIVYS010000083.1, read as the reverse complement.
AAAGCAAACAGAATGCTATGGGCAACCTGATTTTGTGCAATGACAAGGGCGCGCTCGCAAGCCCGGAGCTTAAGCCATACAAGAAAAAGATTGAAGCCTGCCTTAAAGTGCCGCTCACTTTTGGAAAGATTCTTGATATGGACATTGTAGGCTCTGTATGCATTGCAACGAATAAAGGATTTCTTTTGAACATGCACGCAAGCGACGAGGACTTTGAGCTTGTAAAAAAGGTTCTTGGCACAGAAGGAGATATTGGCACAGTGAACTTCGGCGGGCCGTTTGTCAGAAGCGGCCTTGTCGCAAATTCCTTTGGCGCAATCGCCGGCTCCATGACATCAGGGCCTGAGCTTTCAAGAATAGAGGAAGCGCTAGGATTTATCTAAATTAGACTCTTTCTTTGTTCTGCGCGCAATTATGTAGTCTGCATATTCTTTGAGCACAGTTTCAACAAGAACAAAAACTATCGGGCCTATTATAATGCCGGGCGCGCCCATTACAATGGGGCCTGCAAAGAAGCCGAGGAATATTGTGAGCGGGTTTACGTTCGCTTTTTTTGCACCAATAGCAGGGCGTATTATCATATCTGTTGCAAGGTTCAGCACAAGGAACCCGTACATGACTACAAATACTGCTGTGTTCATGTTGCCTAAAGAATATTCATATAGCCCCACCGGAACATATATCATCCATACGCCGAAGACAGGCAAAAAGCTGAATATACCCGATAGAATGGCAAGAAGCGCTGCATAGGGAATGCCAAGAGCGTAATACCCGATCCACGCCAGTGTTCCGGTTATAATTGCCATTGTGACATATGAAAGAAAGAGTACGTCAAAGCTTTTCTTTAGCCCTCGTATAAGGCTTGTAAAAAGCAGGCGATCTTCGGTTTCAAGGCTTTTTATGAATCTTGCTACATAGTTGACAATCCGGCCACCGTCTTTTATGAAATGGTATGTTGCAAAAATATATATGGCGAGGTTTAAGAGCAGGCGCGGAATGCTCTGGAAAAAGGTCGCTGCACCGCTTATCATGTAATCTGTAATGTGGTTAAGCATATCCTGCATTTCAACAGTATATCTTTCAAGGCCGAAAGCCGAAATCTTTGCTTCAAGAAAGCCAATCAGGACATTTACATCCCCGCTTAACAGGCGTATGTCATGAATAAGCGGGGATATGTCTCCTGCCGCAAAGCGGAGAAGATAGAAGGACGGGATTATTATAGTCAAAAGAGAAATTGCGAGGGCAATATTATATGAATGAATGATCTTTCGCAGGCTGTTTACGAGCGGATACAAGGCGTATGATGTTACTGCCGCAAGAAGCAGTGCAATAGCAAAAGGGGATATGAAAATTATCCCAAGAAGGATTATTCCTGCAAGGATGATATTGTGGGCGCGAAGCAAAGCCATAGAAAGAATGGGCTTCAAGAAGTATATATATCTATATTATTATAGGGATTGTATGGATAAATGGCAATGGATTGCATTTCTTTTGATTGGTATTGCTACAATCATAATTATAGCCTACAGGAAAGACTTGTGGCGCTCTGAAGAGAACCTTGAGTAATCTATTTTTGTTTTGACAAGATCCCGCGCGCTGCAATGACTCCTGTTGCTGCGGCGTTTACAATGTCCCGTGAAAGCCCTGCGCCGTCGCCTGCAGCAAAGACGTTTTCCATGCTTGTTTCCATACCTTCTTTCACGCTTGCGCGCATTGCGTAGAATTTTATTTCCGGCGCATAAAGCAGTGTGCCGTCCTCTGCAACTCCGGGGATAACTTTGTCAAGCTTTTCAAGGCCCTGTATGATATTCATTACAACGCGATGTGGCAGTGCCATTGAGATGTCCCCGGGAGTGACTGTTTTTAATGTCGGAGTCACATAACTCTTGCCGATGCGCTCCCATGTCGAGCGCTTTCCGTTTCTCAAATCACGAAGGCGCTGTATTATGGGATTTCCGCCGCCGATTTTTGTTGCCATTGTTGCAATGGACTTCCCGTATTCGCTTGTGTTCTCAACAGGCTCTGTCAGCCGGACTGTGGAAAGAAACGCAAAGTTTGTGTTCAGGGACTTTTCCTTGAACATAGAGTGCCCGTTGACTCCGACATAGGTGCCATAGTCCTCGCGCGTGACAAAGCCAGAGGGGCATGTGCAGAAAGTCCTTATCTGGTCATCATACTTGTCTGTGTGAATTATGAACTTAGGGTCCCAGTTTATCTTTGTGACCCGCTCCATTATGCTGTTTTGCACTTCAACGCGCACCCCGACATCAATCGGCGCATGCACCGCGCTTATGCCGAGTGCATTGGCCTGCTTCTGGAACCAGTGCGCCCCGCTTCGCCCGACTGCAAGGACAAGATATTTGCATGACAAGGCACTTTCCTTATCATTAGAGGTGATTGTTATTTTTTTCTCTTTACCCGTATCCTCTATTGACAGGACCTTTGTACTAAGAAGAAATTTTGCGCCCTTTTTCTCGATTCCGGTTTTTATCCTATGAATAATTTCAGGCAGGCGGTCAGAGCCTATATGGCGCTGTGTGACAGGGACATACCTTATTCCTGCCTTGGCTGCGCGAACAAGAAGCTCATCAGTGCCATTGTTTCCTGACATTTCACTTGGCCCGCCACTATCAAGAAATACTTTATCAACATATTCTATGAGTTCTAATGCTTCTTCTTTTTGGACAAATTCTGTGAGGTCCCCGCCGATTTTGTAGCTCAGGTTCAGCTTGCCGTCAGAAAGCCCGCCCGCGCCGCCGACACCGCTCATTATGTTGCATGGGGCGCATTTTTTGCAGGTCAGGCTTGGGTTTGTCTTGTGGTTCATAGGGCATGCCCGGTTTATTGCCTCGCGCCCCTCGTCTATGACAAGAGTTTTGAGCGTTGGCGCTATGCGTGAAAGCTCAAGAGAACAAAACAGCCCTGCAGGGCTGTTTTGTTCTCTTGAGCTTTCACGCATAGCGCCAAC
>JAIVYS010000082.1:0-3893 GCA_048635325.1 Candidatus Bathyarchaeota archaeon | reverse complement strand
CACCGAGGCGCGCATTATACTCTATGAGCCGCACCCCGTTCTTTGTCGCTATGAAGCCGCCATACATAATGCCTTTGTAGTCTATTTCAGTCTCTTTTTTTATCGCATCCATGACCTTAACAGTTATATTGTGCGCGTCTTCTATGTGTTTTTCATTAAGGAAAGGCAAAAGCCCCTTTGACCCGCTGTAGCTGCCCATGCCGCCGGTGTTCGGGCCTGTGTCCCCGTTGAACGCCCTTTTGTGATCCTGCACAGCAGGCATGTCAACAACAGTTTTCCCGTCAACAAATGACATAAGGCTGAACTCCTCGCCAACTAGCTTTTCCTCAACAATTGCCTTGCTGCCGTGATTGATTATTTCTTTGCAGTATTCAAGTGAGTCCTCTTTGCCTTTGAGATGCTCGCCAAGAACCTTCACTCCCTTGCCGCCTGTAAGCCCGTCAGGCTTGATTACAAAGCCTGTGCCTTCAAGCTCGTCCATGAACGCGCTTATGCCGTCCATCTTTTCGAATATCATGAATTTCGGATTCCCGGGAATATCGTATTTTGCAACAAGGCCGCGCGTAAATGACTTGCTGGTCTCAAGCTGGCCTGCAACTTTTCTTGGCCCGACGCAGCGTATGCCTGCATACCGCAAGGCATCTGCAACCCCGGCCTCGATCGGAAGCTCAGGACCAATGACTACAAAATCAACCTTGTTCTCTTTTGCAAAGGTCACTATTGAATCAACATCATTCATCTTCCCGACCACGTACTTGTCAGAGCAAAACATGACTCCCGGGTTTTTTGCGCTCATAAAAGAATATATATGCGGCATCGGTTTGCTCTCAAAAAGCTTTTCTGCGATTATGTGCTCTCTTGCCCCGCTTCCGACCAGAAGAATTTTTGCACCACTCATTAAATCACCCGCATTATGCTGACTACTGTTTGCTATTTGCTGTCCGTTGTCTCTCCCCTTTCTTTTTTCCTTACCCCGCCCATTTTCTCAAGCACTTCTTCCGAGCCTTCGACAGGATAATTCCCGTCAAGGCATGCCATGCAGAGGTCGCTGCATCCAATAGCTTTTTTTATGCCCTCTGTTGTCTGGTATGTCAATGTGTCTGCATTAAGCTCTTTGCGCACTTCCTCTACAGTCCTGTGTCCGGCGATAAGCTCCTCCTTTGTAGGCATGTCTATGCCGTAAATGCACGGGCTTGTTATTGGCGGGCAGCTTGAGAGCATGTGCACTTCTTCTGCCCCTGCTTTTCGAAGAAGGTCAATAATCTTTTTTGATGTTGTGCCGCGCACTATACTGTCATCAACAAGTGCCAGCCGTTTCTCATTTACTTCAGAGCGTATGGCGTTCAGCTTGTTTTTTACAGCATCAGCCCGAAGTGACTGCTTCGGCATAATAAATGTTCGCGCAACATACCTGTTCTTTATCAGGCCTTCGCGGTATTTTATTCCTGTGGCTTCAGAGAACGTGAGTGCGGCAGTCCTTGAAGTGTCAGGTGTCGGTATGACTGAATCAATATTTTTTTTGTCCCAAAGCTTTGCAAGCTCGCGCCCGAGGTTAAGCCTTGCCTCGCAAACACCTCTCTCGTTTATCATAGAGTCCGGGCGCGCAAAGTATATCCATTCAAACATGCAGTGGGCATGCTTTGCATGGACAATTTTTTTGGAGTGGAGCGCCTTTGACTTTCTTTCAATATAAATAACTTCCCCAGGCTCAACATCGCGAATAAAGTCATAGCCAAGTGTGTCAAGGGCAACAGTTTCTGACGCAAAAATATAGCTCGTCCCTTTCCTGGTGTTCTTTTTCCCGAATGAAAGCGGCTTTATCCCGCGAGGGTCGCGCATCGCTATAAGCCCGTGCTTTCCTACAAGCCCGACCAGGGAATAGCTGCCTTTTACAAGAGCCATGACTTTTTCTGCAACTTTGAAAATATGTTTTGCCTTGACATCCTGTTTGGAGCCCATCTCTTCTGTCAATTCATGTATGAAAAGCCCCAGTATTGCCTCAAGGTCGCACTTTGATGTAAGCTCCACATGGCCCTTGTCTTTCAGGTATTTTTTCAGCTCAGGATAGTTTATTGTATTGCCATTGCTTGCCATTGCAACCCCGAAAGGGTATGTTATCAGAAAAGGCTGGGCGTTCTGCAGGTCTGACGCGCCGGCAGTCGTGTAGCGCACATGGCCTATGCCCATGTCCCCTGAAAGCATTTCGAGGTCAGCTGCGCTTATTGCCTGCGTAACAAGGCCTGTGTTTTTTTTCACAAATACTTTCTCACCATTATGGGTCACAATACCTGCCGAGTCCTGCCCCCTGTGCTGCAGTGAAAGAAGCCCGCCATATATGCTTTGCGAAACATTTTCAGAATTCAGAATGCCTATTATCCCACACATCAAAACATCTCCTTGATATATTCTAAAACAGACTCAAAAACAGCCCTGCCGTCTCCTGCACCCCCTGCATCTCTTCTGCCCGGTGCCGAATGTGTCCACGAATCAAACACGCGCTCGGGGTGAGGCATCATGCCAAAAACATTGCCCTTTGGGTTGCATATTCCCGCTATGTTTGAAAGAGAGCCGTTAGGGTTCCATGGATATCCCGCGCCTGTATCTCCCGATACATCAGAATACCTGAAAACAATCTGCCTGTTTTCCTCAAGCTTCTTTAGCTGCTCTTCTTTTAAGCTAAATGGAAGAGTAAAATTTCCTTCTCCGTGCGCAACCGGCATCTCAAGTATTTTTCCGGCAGGTATGTTTTTTGTCCATGCGCACTTGGTATTTTCGCGCTTGAGGTAAACATGCCTGCATTCAAAGCGTGCTGAGTCATTCTGGCGGAGCGATGCAGTTGGAGAATCAGGCATTGTTTTGTCAAGTGCAGGCAGAAGGCCGAGTTCAACAAGAATCTGAAACCCGTTGCATATACCGCCTACAGGATAGCCTTTTTCTACGAACTCTTTCAATTCTTTTCCAAGCGCGCCTTTCATGCGCGCTGAAAATATAGCCCCAGAGCGCACATAGTCCCCTGCAGAAAAGCCGCCCGGAATCATGAGGCACTGGTAATCTGAAAGCTTCCGCTTGTCCTGCTCGCGCACATCAATTCCAAGAAGCTGTTTCAAATGAATAATCTCCGGTTTTGCACCAAGGCGCGAGAATGCTCGCGCTGTCTCGTCCTCACAGTTCGTTCCTTCAATGCGAAGTATTGCAACGCGTATGTCTGATATGTTCATTTTGAAACCTTTAGATGCTCAATTTCTGCTTTTAGTCCAATACGTCCTTGACAGGAAAGCTTTCTTCGATGGAGTGCTTATTCATTGTTTGTACCACCCACATGGGATATCAAATAATTTTTTGTGTTCCTTATCTTCTGGAAACCAAACTTCATATTCATTATCAATTGGTTTATCCGTAACATGAATAATTAAATTCGATATGAAATACGAAAAAGAAAGATTATTTAGACGGTATACAGAAAACCTGCAAGGTGTTTTGCTGCCATTCGGCGTAACGGTATCGGGCCAAAATTTCATAAATATGTCTTTGTTTAATGATATGTGATTTACGTTGCTATATCCCATTCCCACCGATACTTTTCCGTTAAGCCTTTTCATTAAAGATTCACTTTCGTTATATCCATCAAAAGAAAAAATACCGTTGAATATGCCATTACTAAGACTACTCTCAGATATGAATTCACCCACCACATCCATTTTCTTTATTACATCAGCTATATTTGTGTTTTCTATATTTGATTTTACTTCAATAACAGCTTTTACCCTGTTGGGGGTAACAATAATGAAATCGCCTTCAGAAAAAATAAGTGGATAAGAAGAATCAAAGATCAATATGTCGATTTGTGAAGAACACCTGCATTTTTCATCTTGATTTTTTACTACAAACCCGGT
>JAIVYS010000081.1:0-4144 GCA_048635325.1 Candidatus Bathyarchaeota archaeon | reverse complement strand
TCTGGAGCATTTCCGCAACCGGCGAAAACGGCAAAGATGCCATATTCAGCTCAAAACTTCAGGATCTCAGCCAGGCGGCAGAGGATGCCTTCACTGATCCTTTGCATCGAACACTGTTTCTTGGGGACGCCACATTATACAGGCGCTCGACATTCCATATTCTCTCGCCAAGATCTCTTAGCTCATTTTCATCATAAAACATTCCAGTGGCTGTTGTCAGCATGCGCGCGTATATTGCGGCCTCAAACTTGTATGTCTCAAAAACAGCCATGCTTGTGAATTTGCACAGCGAAAGTGTGTCAAGTACAGTATAAACATTTTCTACATCGCGCACCTTTCGTGCCTTGTCGCGCGTTTCGCGGTTGTCAAGGAAATCGGGCAATGAGAGAACTTCATGAGGTATCATATACCCTCCAAGATGGTCTGCGCCCCTGTTGCTTGTGGCATAGGCGAGCGCCTGCCCTTTTACACCGCGCGGGTCATATGCCGGAATGTCGAGCCCTTTAACGTGCGCTGCAAAGTCTTCACCGCCGACTTTCTTTGAAAATGTCTCGACACCCTTAGCAAGCTCTGCTCCGATGCCTTCTTTTTTTGCCATCTTTTCAATGAGCTCAAGTGCGGATTTTTCATCACCGAACCCGATTTTATCATTTATGAGTCCCTTTTCTGAAGCTTCCATATAGAATCCGACAATTCCGCCGGTTGAAATTGTGTCCATCCCGTACTCATTGCAAAGATTGTTTGCCTTTGCTGCAAATTCAAGAGAATCAATGCCTAAGTTGGCTGTGAGCGCCCATGCGCTCTCATACTCAGGCCCGTGTGTCTTTGTGCCGTTTATGTTCGATATCCTGCCGCATGCAATCGGGCACATTGCGCACGAAGAAGACCTGTCAACAAGATATTGCTGCATGGTCTCACCGGAAATCTTTTCTGCTTTGTCGTAGAACCCCTTTTGGAAGTTTTTCACAGGAAATACCCCATGCTTGTTTACAGGATTTACAAGAATCATTGTACCAAATCGCCCGAGAGCGTCCCCGGTTACAGGATGTCCGCTCAATAGTTCAAGAAACTTTTTTTGTTCTGATGCAAAAGCAGCCTCATTTGCAGGAAGAACCTTTTCATTGCCCTGCACAATAATGCCTTTGAGCTTTTTTGAGCCAAATACAGCGCCGGAACCACCTCTGCCCGCAGCACGCCCGCGGTCGTTTATGAGGCATGCAAACCGGACAAGATTCTCACCGGCAGGGCCTGCGCAAATAGCTTTTGCGCCCTTGTACTCAGCATCTACATAGTCAAAGAAATCAGGGGTCTTCATTCCCCAAATCTGTGACGCATCCTTTAGCTCAACTTTTCCGTTGATAACTGAAAGATAAACCGGCGTGTCGGACGCGCCTTCAATAATCATTCCATCAAAGCCCGTCTTTCGAAGCATTACACCAAAATGCCCGCCTGTGTTTGATGAGCAGATTGTGCCTGTAAGAGGGGACTTATATGTCAGGGAACAGCGCCCTGAGCAGGAGGATATCCCTGTCAGCGGCCCTGTCATTATCACGACCTTGTTTTCAGGGGAAAGCGCATCAGTCGTGGCAGGAACTTCATCAGAAATGAGTTTTGCCCCAATGCCGCGCCCGCCCACATATTTTAGAAGAATTTCAGGAGAGATACACTCCTCTGTTACTGATTTTTTGGATAAATTGACCCGAAGAACCTTTCCCTTGAATCCTTTCATATCATGGATTCGCAGATAAAGCTTAAATATGAATTGGATTGAATAAAATCTCTGCAAGTAGAAGAGCTGTCCTTGTTGACAGCACCTCTTATCAGCATAAGCGAATTAATTTAAAGCTTAAAAGCCAACCTATGAAAGAAGGAGGAATTCTTATGGCAGGCAAAAAAGCAGAAGATCTTGAGGAAACAATAAAAGAGGTTCCTGAAGAAACAGTGCAGGAAGAGCCTGTCATGGAAGAGGCAGAGACCGGAGAGCCGGAAGTTCAGGAGACTGACGAAGTACAGGACGAATCCCTCCCTTTCCCAAATGCTGTTGTAGTGCGCCAGATAAAAAAGGGCGCGCCCGGCAAGATGATTTCCTCTAAAGTCAAGGTTGCCTCAAACCAGTTCCTTGGCGAGGTTGTGCAAAGCATTGCAAGAGAGATGAACAGCACGCGGTACTCCATGGTTGAGATGGATGACTTTCTTCGCGCAACAAAGCCCTACCGCTTTGCAAAAGAACTGGACAAGGAAAAAGAGCGCGTAGTCGAAGAGCTTGAAAGAATGCGCTCTGACATTGATTCACTTATCCGCGAGTTCCAGCGCAAGTTCGCGCTCGCAAAAGCGGATGATTTGAGTGTTTTGCAGAAAGAGTAACTTTTTGTGCCAATGATATTTGCTAGCCCTTGCTATGCAAACTCTTTATAATCAGCAACACGAAAAAATAGTATGGACTATATTCTAAAACACATCCCAGAAGACTTCATAGTCGAGGAAATAACCCCTGATGGCGAAGTCCTTGAAATCAACAAAAAATATTCTTATTCTAAAGGCGAAGGAAAATTCCTGCACGCTGTTCTTGAAAAGCGCAATATAGACACAATGCAGGCTGCGCAAAAAATATCGCGCGCACTCGGTGTGCGCCCTGAAAGAATCACTTATGCAGGCGTAAAAGATAAGCAGGCTGTAAGCGCGCAAAGAATCTCTTTTTACAAAATAGAGAAAGAAGCTGCTGAAAAAATAGACATCCCGAACATCAAAATCTCGCTGACAGGGCGCGGCGACAAGGTTGCCCTCGGCATGCTGTGGGGAAACCGCTTTACAATCACGCTTCGAAACATTGCAGGAAGCCCTGAAAAAATCAGGGACATTATTGAATCTTCTGCAAAAAAATTAGATGAATACTTTTCGAATTATTTTGGCCCCCAACGCTTTGGCACAACAAGGCCTGTGAGCGCAATCTGCGGGAAGCTGATTTTACAGGGAAAATTCAGGGAAGCAGTTGAGACATACATCTGCAAAACATTTGAGGGCGAGCCTGAGGACATCAAAAAAATCAGGCGCACTGCAAAGAAGGACAGGAATAAAGCGCTCTCCCTATTTCCAAGAAAATATGCCTATGAGCGCGCTATGCTCGCACATCTTATTGAATGCCCTGATGATTATATCGGCGCACTCAGGCGCCTTCCGCCCGGCCTGCAAAAGATGCTCGTCCACGCATACCAGAGCCAAATATTCAATGAAACACTAAAGCTCATGGAAAAAGACAAAATTTTTGACCCCTCTATTGAAATCCCCCTAGTTGGATATTCCTATACAGCGCGCATCTTTGAAACCCCTGCAGACAAGTACATCAAAAGAATCCTAAAAAAAGAAAGAATCAATCCAAATGATTTCAACATAAAAGAGTTCCCTGAAATATCATCTGAAGGAAACTCAAGAAAGGCATTTGAAAAAATCCATGACTTTGAAATTCTGGAAATCGGAAAAGACGAAGTGTTTAAAGGAAAAGACAAAGCAGTATTGCGCTTTAAGCTGCCGAAAGGTTGTTATGCTACGGTGTTGCTTCATAGGTTGCTTGAGTTCTAATTTCATAAAATTGCTGCAAGGTCCATTGGAGTTCTGTGCGAAAAATCATCTCATTTCTATCGGCATGATACTGCCAGCGGCAATATAAGTAAGACAGATCAACGAATAAAAGAAACCATGCAACACAAAACGCACCTACAAAAACTTGAGCTTGAACTTAAGTCAAGAGGATTCAGCAAAAAAACTGTAAAGTCGTACCTCTTTCATACAAAGAACTTTCTATCAAAAAATCCATGTTTTGAAAACATAAATGACCACGACCTGCAAAAATACATTGTTTCTCGCACGGAAAAGGAAGACTGTTTAACAACAAACTTACACATCGCCGCAATAAAATTCTTCTTTCGAAATGTTATTAAACGAGAAATCGGCCTGAAATATCTTAAAAGACCAAAAAGGATTCCGGAAGTATTGACAAAAAACGAGACAATTGCTATTTTAGGCCAAATCACAAATGCAAAACACAGGCTTTTGATTGAGACAATATACGGATGCGGACTAAGAGTCTCAGAGGCAACAAAACTTAAGAAAAGAGACCTTCGATTTGAAGAAGAAATATTTTTTGTAA
>JAIVYS010000080.1:0-4296 GCA_048635325.1 Candidatus Bathyarchaeota archaeon | reverse complement strand
TATTGGAGAGGACGTGCGCCTTGGTGTTATTTTCAACGGAACATCCGCAGGGATGCTACAAAACCACACAGACAATGCAACAATTTCTATTTTTGGCTGTGTAACAGATATAACAACAACATGGTCTGGCATAGATTTCGGGGAACTTTTACCAAACACGGTTGGAGAAAACGCATCCGGCAATGATGCTGGATTATATAATATAACCGTTAATCCCGGAAGCTGCAATACAGACATTTATATCAAGGGAGTGAATCTCACAAACGAAACTTTTGGTTCACATATTCCTATAATCAATTTTTCATGGAGCAGTACGGCAAATGTGTACGGGTCTTCGTTTGCCATGCAGGAGACATACGTTTCATTAAAGCCAAATGTGCCCCAAAACACGAACGTGACTACATGGTACTGGCTGGATGTACCGCCTGTATATGCGGGCGCGTACAACGGCACAATCTATATTGCAGGTGTTACAAGTGGAGACCCGGCGCCTTAGTTTGTATTTGATTATAGTTTTTTTAGCGCCAGCATTATTTTCTTCAGAAGCAAATGCGTTAAATCTTGGAACATACCCTAAGTCAGGCACTGTTTCTGTATCTGCAGGAAGTTATGCAACAGCAGATATTCTTTTCTGGAGCACGGGCAATGAAAAATATTCTGTTGAGATTGAACCCCTAAGGCAACCCGAAAGCTGGTATGTTGTTGCAGTGCCAAAAAAATTTGAGATTGGGCAGGGAGTTGAATACCCTCAAAAAGAGAACCTGCTTTTGCCAGGGCAGAGCGCACCCATTGCCGCAAGGGTTGTCCGTGTTGTGATAAGCGTTCCTGAGGGTGCGAAAGAAGGCGACTATGAAGTTGCCCTGCAGGCTCTTGCAGGCGGCGGGGAAGGAGTTATGTCTGTTTCGCAGGCAAGGGTTTTCAGTTTCAGGGTTCATGTTGAAAACTCAGCATCCATTTCATTGGAAAATGCAGGGAAAAAGCCAATAACTGATTTTGAAGAGACCGGGCAGGGAATTGTTGCAAGAGAAGAGGTTCCTCCCGCACAAGAAGATTCAGGCAATAGCCGTGCTTTTTTCATTGTAGTTGCAACTGCAATTATATTGTCTTTTTCATGGAAACTGGCCCGAAAATAAGTAGGGCCTTACACCGTCATATGTCGAAGTGGCAGTTCACCTATTTGTTAAGTTTTTAAAGGTTTATCTGCCCTAATCACAATATACACTTGATGATTTTCGAAAAACAGGGAGATTATGAAAAGCAAAACAGGAATTGTCGGCTATGGCGCGTATATTCCGCGCCTTAGGATTAAGGTAGAGACAATAGCAGATGTCTGGGGCAAGGACGGGGCTGCCATAAAGGCAGGGCTGAAACTTGTTGAGAAATCGCTTCCGAATATTGATGAGGATACTATTACAATATCCGTGCATGCAGCGCACAATGCGCTTCATCGCGCGGGAATAGACCCCAAGAAAATAGGCGCAGTCTATGTTGGCTCAGAGAGCCATCCCTATGCTGTAAAGCCGTCATCAACAGTTGTTGCAGAGGCAATAGGGATGTCTAATGATTACACTGCCGCAGACCTTGAGTTTGCATGCAAGGCAGGAAGTGCTGCTGTGCAGATGTGCATGGGCCTTGTGGGCTCGAAAATGATGGAATACGGGCTTGCAATAGGCGCAGACACTGCACAGGGCGCGCCCGGCGACGCACTTGAATACTCCGCTGCAGCAGGCGGGGCAGCGTTCATAATTGGATCTAAAAAAGAAGAGATGATTGCAACAATTGATTACACATATTCATTTTCGAGCGACACTCCTGACTTCTGGAGAAGAAAGCTTGCCAAATACCCGTCGCATGGCGGAAGGTTCACTGGCAAGCCAGCGTATTTCAGGCACGTTGAATCAGCGACAAAAGGCATACTTGAGAGAACAGGCATGAAAATAGAGGACTTTGATTATGTAATATTTCACATGCCGAACGGAAAATTCCCATTAGTAATGGCAAAAAAGTTTGGAATACCTCCGGAAAAAATGGAGGCTGGTTTCGTGGTGTCAAAGATAGGCAACACATATTCCGGCTCGTCAATACTCGGCCTGACAGCAGTGCTTGACATTGCAAAGCCCGGGCAGAAAATACTCATGACCTCTTATGGTTCCGGTGCAGGAAGCGATGCATTCATACTTACAGTCACAGACGCAATAGAGAAGAAGAGAAATCTTGCGCGGACTACAGAGGAATACATAAAGGATAAGGAGTATGTGCCTTACACAACATACGCGAAGTATAGGGAAAAGATTGGATAGTATTTGGTGAAAAATGTGAGAGTTGCAGTAATCGGAGTGGGGCTGACGAAATTCGGCGAGCATTGGAACAAGGGGCTGAGAGACCTTGCTCTTGAGGCAGGGCTTAAGGCGACAGCAGATGCAAATCTTCATGGCAATGAAATTGATGCTGTATATCTTGGTAATATGAGTGCGGGCAGATTTACAGGGCAGGAGCACTTGGGTGCACTCGTTGCAGACCAGGTTGGCCTGAATATCCCGGCAACGCGTGTTGAGGGCGCGTGCGCATCAGGCAGTATTGCAATAAGGCAGGCAGCACTTGCAATCATGTCCGGCCAGCACAGCATTGTGCTTGCAGGCGGGGCAGAGAAAATGACTGATATTTCAACAGAAATTGCAACAACAGGCCTTGCAGGAGCGGCTGATGAGGAATGGGAGGGCTTTAATGGCGCGACATTTCCTGCGCTTTATGCCTTGATGGCAAAAAGGCATATGCATGATTTTGGGACAACGCGCGAGCAGCTTGCAGAAATATCTGTAAAAAACCACCACAATGCGACAATGAACCCTATTGCGCAATATCCATTTGAAATTTCTGTTGAAAAGGTTTTGAAATCCTCTATGATTTCAGACCCGCTGACGCTTCTTGACTGCTCGCCCTTGACAGACGGCGCTGCGGCAATTATACTTGCGCGCGAGGATATTGCAAAAAAATATACAGACACACCGGTTTACCTTACAGGAACCGGGCAGGCATCGGACGCGCTTGCACTTCATGACCGAAAATCACTTACAGAAGTTCTTGCAGCAAAAATTGCCTCAAAAAAAGCATACAAGATGGCCGGGGTTACAGCAAAAGACATACCTGTCGCTGAAGTCCATGATTGTTTTTCAATTGCAGAACTTATGGCAATTGAAGACCTTGGCTTTGTTGAGAAAGGCAAGGGCGGAAAGTTTGTTCAAGACGGGCAGACAAAGCTTGGCAGCAAAATTTCTGTCAATACTTCAGGAGGCCTCAAGGCATGCGGGCATCCAGTTGGCGCAACAGGCATCAAGCAGGCAGCGGAAATCGTGACCCAGCTTCGCGGCGACGCTGGAAAGAGGCAGATAGATGGCGCGGAAATCGGGCTGACGCATAATGTTGGAGGAAGCGGCGCGACATGCGTTGTTAATATTTTTAGACGTTGAAGTCTAAAAAGCTTTGAATGGAGTGTAACGGAATGAAATGATTTTCAGGCGCTAATTTTAGGAGATAATACTTATGCACAAAACATCAGTTCCAGGGATTTGGAGAAGGTTCAAGAACAGGTATCAAGTAGTTGGCACTCAATGTGAGACCTGTAAAACAAATTTCTATCCACCGCGCGAGCTTTGCCCGAAGTGCAGGCGCCATGGCAAAATCTCAGATAAAAAATTCATGGGTGCTGGAAAAATAGTGACATACACGATTGTCCATGCAGCACCTTCCGGCTATGAGAAGCAAGTGCCTTATGCAGTTGCAATTGTGCAGCTTGAAGAGGGACCAATGCTTACAGCCCAGATTGTTGATTACAAGACTGAAGAGCTAAAAATCGGGCAGAGTGTCCGGGCGACATTCCGAAAAATGTATGAGGACGGGGATGAAGGAATCATACACTACGGGACAAAATTCACCCCGGTACGAGAGTCTTAAAAATGTTTTCTAAATTAGCAGGAGGCCTTGCAGAAAGGATTGACCCAAGCATTTCTGTTCAGGCAGCGGGCGATTCGGTTGAAGGAACCGGGCGAAAAGAGCAAAAATCTTTTGAGCAAACTATTTCTGAGCCAAAACTTTTCTTTGAAAAAAGAAAAGGGCTTTCAGTTTCAATGCCAGAATTTCCGACAAAAGACGCTCTTTCCGAGACAATAAATTTTCTTAAGATGCACAAGCTATATTATCCTTTCGTCCTTGCTGCATCTACAATTATACTGTTTTTTCTATACCGCCCGGCTTTTTTGGTTGTCTCATTCATTGCGCTTGGAATCGCGAGCAGGATTC
>JAIVYS010000079.1:0-4401 GCA_048635325.1 Candidatus Bathyarchaeota archaeon | reverse complement strand
ACCGTTCTCAGGCAGGCGCTTCGTGAGCGGGTGAGGCCGACGTTATTCATAAACAAGGTTGACCGGCTCATAAACGAGCTTCGCCTGACACCTGAGCAGATGCAGGAGCGCTTTGTAAAGCACATAAACATGGTCAATGCCCTCATAAGAAAGTACGCACCTGAAGACCTGGCAGAAGAGTGGATGGTTGATGTGCAAAGCGGCAAGGTATCTTTTGGCTCTGCATACAAGAACTGGGCGCTGTCAATCCCATACATGAAAAGAACAGGCATCACATTCAAGGAAATCTATGAACTCAATGAAACAGAAAACTTCAAGGAGCTTTCAGAAAAGGCAAAGATTCACGAGGTTGTTCTGGAAATGGTCATAGACCATATGCCGAACCCGAAAGAGGCTCAAAAATACCGTATCCAGAAAATCTGGACCGGAGACATTGAGACTCCTGAAGGAAAAAGCATGAAAGACTGCAACAGGGACGGGCCTCTTGTCGGAGTTATAACAAATGTTAAAGCAGATCCCCATGCGGGAGATATTGCAACAATCCGCCTGTTCAGCGGCACATTAAAAGACGGACAGGATGTGCATCTTATCGGGGCAAACAAGAATCTTCGCGCACAGCAGGTATCTGTGTTTGACGGGCCACGAAGGCTTCCGGTATCAACAATGCCCTGCGGAAACATAGTTGCGGTTTCAGGGCTTGGCGCTGCAGGATCCGGTGAAACAATATGCGACCCTGACAAAGAGGTTGCGACATTTGAGGAGATAAAGCACATATTTGAGCCGGTTGTCACAAAATCAATTGAGATAAAGGATATCAAAAACCTTCCTAAATTGATTGAGATTCTGAAACAGAGGTCAAAAGAAGACCCCACAATAAGAATCAAGATATCTGAGGATACCGGAGAGACTCTTGTTTCAGCTCTTGGCGAGCTTCATATTGAGGCAAAAGTAGAGAGATTCCTGAAAGAGCAGGGAATAGACGTAATTGTATCAAAGCCGATTGTCATATACAAAGAGGGTGTGCAGAATAAGTCACAGGAATACGAAGGAAAATCACCGAACAAGCACAACAAATTTTACATAAAGGTTGAGGCGCTCCCAAAGGAAGTTGTTGAGATACTGCAATTAGGCGAGGTCCCGCAGGGGCATGTCCGAAAGCAGGATGAAAAGGCTGTTGTAGAAGCGCTCGCACCGTCCGGGATGGATCGCAACGAGATAAAAAAGATATGGTCTGTAAACGGCACAAACATTCTTGTAAATGCGACAAAAGGCATAGTGCAGCTGAACGAAGTCCAGGAGCTTGTTACCCAATCATTCAACGAGATATGCGCGCAAGGGCCTCTTGCAGCAGAGCCACTTACTGGCGTAAAGGTGATTCTCGCAGATGCAAAGCTTCATGAGGATGCAATTCACCGGGGACCTGCACAGGTCATACCCGCAATCAAGCGCGCTCTCAAGAACGCCATGGTTGATGGAAAAATACTTTTCTTTGAGCCAAAGCAGGTTCTTCGTATCGACACACCGACAGAGCACATGGGAAGTGTTGTAAAAGAGATACAGAACAGGCGCGGCCAGGTAATGGAAATGGGAGATGAAGCAGGGATGACTATTGTTACCTGCAAGCTTCCCGTTGCCGAGATGTTTGGCTTTGAGGCATCGCTTAAGTCCGCAACAGGCGGGCGCGGGTTCCAGTCCCTTGTTGACATACTTTATGAGAAGCTTCCTGCAGACATGCAGGACAAGACCGCACTTTCAATAAGAAAAAGAAAGGGAATGAAGGAAGAGCTTCCGAGTATTGAGCTGGAATAATATATACTGTTGCTCATAAAATACATTGTGAGGGATTCAAATGGATGTTGAACAGGTAGAGGCAAAACACGTCAAGAAAGGAAAATATATTCTGATAGATGACTCTCCATCTATTGTTTCTGACAATGCGACTTCTGCGCCCGGAAAGCACGGGCACGCAAAATGCAGGATAACTGCGACAGGAAT
The DNA here is from genome assembly GCA_048635325.1 of Candidatus Bathyarchaeota archaeon. GTDB lineage: Archaea > EX4484-52 > EX4484-52 > EX4484-52 > B79-G9 > JAFCBV01. Next base: position 2,406 of record JAIVYS010000079.1, on the reverse strand, counting down.
AATTGACGGCAAGAAAAGAGTCATAATGCGCCCCGGGGACGGGAAAGTACCTTCACCGGTAGTTGACAAGCGCAATGGCCAGATTGTATCGATTGAGGGAGACCATGCGCAACTCATGGATGCCGAGACATACGAGATGTTTGACACAAAAATACCTGATAACATGAAAGCCAAGGCAAAAGAAGGCATGATGGCTGATTACTGGCTAATTGGTGGGGAAATTCGCATTATTGTTGATGTGAAGGAAGAGTAATGTAAGTTAAGTCCCTAAAACAACTGCCCTGCTAAGAAATACATTTTCTCTTTTAACGGGCTTGAACCCTGTTTCTTTTGCACAGTCTATTGTGTTTTCAAATGCTTTTTCTGAAACATGAAATCTGGGCTCTATAACAAATATTTTCCCACCGGGTTTCAGTATTGATTTTATTTCCCTAAAGAACTTCTTTTGATTCGGAACCTCGTGGACCATGTAAAAAGCCAAGGCAAAATCAACGCTTTCTGAAAGTCCTATTTTGTTTTTGCTGCATTTATGCAATACAACCCGCTTTTCAATTTCTTTTCCTTTAATCTTGCTTTTTACTTTTTCAAGCATGCCTTCCTGCAGGTCAGCTGCGATGACTTTGCCGGTTTTGCCGACCATTGTTGCCATCTCTGTTGAAAAAAGCCCGGGGCCGCATCCGACATCCAAGACAGCCATTCCTTCCTTAACATAATTTTTCAGGAGCCTTTTAGGATTGTGGGCCCATCTTCTAAAAATATTGTCAAGGCTTTTGGCATTTTCAACAGGGCATACGCGCCTGTTTCTGTTTTTCTTTTTCATAATTATAATTTACTTCACTTTTTCTAATTTTTCTTTAAGTTTTTCTATTTCCTTTTTCAACTCAATCATCCTGAGTTCGCGCCCTATTGCCATTTTATAGAATTTTTCCAGTTCTTCAACTTTTTCGTTAATTTTTATTTCTGTTTCCTTTTTTTCTGTGATATCATTAACTCTTGCTTGCAAAAATGTTTTTCCTCTAAGTTCAACTCTGTTTAATAATACTGTGGCAAAAAACTCTTTACCTCTAACTTTTTTATGAGTCCATTCAAAAAAGTTCTCTCCTTTCTTCATCGCAATACCAATCATTTTCTTTGCTTTTACTTTAGATAACTGCCCATCAGGCTGATACTCAGGAGATACTTGCCATGGCGCTACAGAAGTAAACTCTTTTTCATCCCTTACTCCAAACATCTTTACTATAGCAGGATTTCCTGAAGTAAATGCCCATGTAGGGGGTTCTAAAGTCATAATTGCATCAGAAGATGTTTCATAAATAAGCCTGAATTTTTCTTCAGATTCTTTCAAATCTTCTTCTGCCTTTTTGCGCTCTGTAATGTCTCTAGCTGTTCCCTGAAGACCGATTAGCTTACTCTGACTATTGAAAAGCGCCTTATTGGAAACTTCAATATTCACTTCTTCGTTTTTGTTGTTAAGCATTTTGGTTTCGAAGATAACATGAGTAACGGTCTTATAATGTGTAATGGCTTTTACAGCCAGGGCACTGGCCTTTAAAAACTCTTTTTTCCTGAAATGCGAGCTTAGTTTTGTACCTACCCACTGTTTCGGTTTAACGCCCATTAGTTTTTCCACAGACGGGCTTAGATAAGTAAATCTCAGCTTGGTATCCAACATCCAGACACAATCAATAGAATTCTCTGCCAATAAACGATATTTTTTTTCGGACTCTTTTATTTTTTCTTCTGCTTTCTTGCGCTCACTCATATCCCTAAAAATACCTAAAACACATGGTTTTCCATCAACTTCCACAATTGCTGAATTGATGCTGACAGGAATTCTTTTCCTGCCTTTGGCCAGAACTTCTGTTTCAACAACGAGAATCTTGCCAGCGGCATGCTTTTTGAAATCATCCATTGTTCTTTTTACTAAATCTTTTGGATGAAGAGTCTCAGCCCGCATTGAAAGTATTTTTTTCCGGGAATACCCTGTGAGTTTTTCAGCTCTTTTGTTGCAATCAATCAGTTTTCTGGATTTGGGATCAGCTATGAATATAGAATCAGCTATGGCTTCAAATAAGCATCCGAATTTTTTTTCTTTATTTTTAGTTTGAAACATGTTCTTATTTGCCTGTTTTTTGGTTATATAGTTTCTGTTTGCGCACTCTCCCGATCACTCATACCCAACCGAGAACCACAAGCATTCCCAAAGCAAGCTAAAGATACAAACAGTTATAAGCTGTTTCAGGTACAATTACTAGTAGTGATTGAAATATGAACACGAAAAAAATATTTATCGCGCTTCTTTTATTTTCATTAATATTGCCAACAGCATTTGCTCTTGACAATGATGAAAATGTATGCGCAGTCTATTTCACAGGAATCGGCTGTTCGCATTGCGCACACACAGAC
>JAIVYS010000078.1:0-4402 GCA_048635325.1 Candidatus Bathyarchaeota archaeon | reverse complement strand
ACAAAGGTATTTCGCGCTACAGACAGCAAAGCAGATGTGACAGTCATCCCTGCTTCAAAGGATCTTCCCTCTTTTCATATCAACCCATCCAGAGTGAACGAGCGCGGCAGCCTGATGTCAAAGAATGTAATGGGCTCAAGCACAGACTTTGCAGGGATAGCTGAGTATGTGCCGGGCGATCCCCTGAACAGGATATGGTGGATGAGCCTTGCAAAGACAGGCAACCTGCTCACAAAAAAGTTCTACAGCACAGGGGAGGACAATATCATACTTGCCGCAGACATCTCAGACCCGAACCCGGAAAAAAAGTACCCGGGCGCCATGCTTAATATGATGATGAATCTGGTTAATATCTGCTCCAGAAAGGATGTTTCTATAATGATTTATCCGATTTCAAGCTACGGCGTGCACTCAAACATGACAAGGAACAAAAAAGAGCTAATGTTCTTTTTGATGAACCTTGGCTCAATAACAATGATAAGCCCAAAAGGTGCAGACAACATATTCAGGTCCGCGCTCCCGGAACGTGAGTACAAGCTGATAAAGGAGCGCTGCAAAAACAACAATATCACTTTAAGCTCCCTGTATGGAGCCTCTGGCTTTTACAAGAAAAAGACAGCAATGTTCTCGTGGCAGAGAAAGCAGGTATTCAAAAAGAGCACCAAAAATTTCTTCAAATACCAAAAAAAGAGAAGCAAGATAATACTTTTGACAAACACCAGGGTGCCTATTGCGGCACTGGAGGACTTTAGGGACAAGTGCCATATAAGAAAGTTCCGCTATATTGTCCTCGTGCTTGGCGAGGGAGACAAAAAGCATATGCAGAGCCTTGATAAGATGAAAGAAAGGCACATACTCGCGACACCGATTTCATACAAGGACTACAACAAGATATCCAAGATTTATTCAATACTCGGGAAGAAGATACTATGATTGCAATTTTCAGGTATTACATGAGGTACATTATGTGGATTGTGGTAATCGCATTTTTTGCCTATATTTTTGAAATAATTTATGTGTCGGGCGCATGGAACTATCTTATGACTTTTTTTATTGTGATGTCACTTGGGCTTGTGGTGTATGTGACGCGGTGAATTGAGGCTTCTTTATAAACAGAGACAACCCATTATTTTCATGCGCAAAGCAATAACCCCTGTAATTGCCCTTGTACTTCTTTTAATGATGACTGTTGCAGCTGCAGGGCTCGCGTATGTCTTTATGGCAGACGTACAGGAATCTACGCAAGAGGCTGTGTCGTCTGACGTAAGAGTCAGGACAGAAATGATGAGCGGCTGCATATCATTTGACCATGCTTATGAAAACAAGGCAGTGATCCGGAACTGCGGAACTGGTGTGATTGACGAGGACAGCCTTGTTGTCCTGCTTGATGGAGGCAGCCCCGTCAATTTCACTATGAGCCCTTTCTCAATAAATGCAAAAGAAACTGCGACTGTCACTCTTTACAGCCTTTGGAAATATGCTTATGGAGAGCACACATTGAAGTTCAAGAGCGGGATGGCAGCTGATTCAGATGATGTTGTTTTTGAGCCTGCAGAAGGATTGGTTGCAGGGTGGGGGTTTGATGAAGGAAGCGGAACAACGGTTGATGATGAAAGCGGGAACGGGAATGACGGGACAATGAGTGGAACAATAATCGGCGACTTTGAGAATACTTTGGATGGGTTCGGGCTGAACTGCGGCGGTTTGCCAACTACCTCATTTATTTCAGGCAAGATTGGTTCGGGAATGAAAATATGGTCCACAGGCGGGGATGGACTGGCGTGTGCCTTCAAGCCCATGGGTGCTTTATCTGCGGGTTATTCCGTGTTTTTCTATGGCAAAGGATTTGTTCGCTCACAGTTTTATGATGGCGGCACTGCAAGCTACGTGGAGGATATGGAAACTGGTTGCAGAACACCTGACGGAACTTCCAATATAGACGTAGAATGCAATGGAGGCAATCCTTATACAAACTGGAGATTGTTTAGGCTCGTCGCATACAGGAACAGCGCCGGGGCAAGTTTATACGTATATAATAATGCTAATGTTGGCGAAGCAGGTGCATCATACTATGATTTTATAACCGAGGGACCAGCGTGGGTTGACGGGAAGTTTGGGAAAGGATTGGAGTTTGACGGGGTGGATGATTATGTTGAAATTCCTGATGACAACAGTATGCATTTTGGCACCGCGTCCTTCACTATTTCCATGTGGGCAAAGACAGGCAATCCTGCGCAGAACAGGGATATTTTTCTCAAGGGGAACAGCGCAGGCGAAGGGTGGATATTACTCAGGCAGGGGCAGTTCGGTCCAAGCACTGCTTTTTGGACACAATATCACGAGGATGCCGGCAATACTGTGTCTACATGGCCCTATGACAATGTTTTGGCAAACAATTGGAAAAATTATGTTGCCACCATAGACAGAGGCGCAAATGAACTCCTACTGTATTATAATGGCAAATTAAACCAAACTAGAACCATAACCGGAAACCCAAGTTATTCTTCAACTGATAAAGTTACTTTTGCGCAAGGACGCCTCAGCGGCGGATATTGGGAAGGTGCCATTGATGACGTCATGATTTGGAACCGCGCCCTTACACCTGATGAAACCGTGAACTTAAAACTAGCCTGAAATTTCTAAAATATATAAGACCCTGAGCACATATATGCACTATGCCGCGCATTATCTCAGTTGTTTCCGGGAAAGGGGGTGTCGGGAAAACCACTCTTGTCGGAAATCTCGGCACAATTCTTTCAAAAAAATTCAACAAAAAAGTTCTTCTTATTGATGCAAACATCACAACACCGCATCTTGGGCAGTATATGGGTATTGATTTTTGCCAGACAACACTCAATGATGTCCTAAGAGGCACGGCTCTTGTTGACGAAGCCCTTTATGAGCACGAGAGCGGGGCAAGGCTTATTCCTGCGTCAATAGAGCTCCATGACCTGAAAGGGATAGACATATCAAAGCTGAAAAAAGTTGTCGCACAGGCAAACAAGAAGATAAAGGACACAGAGATTGTGCTTATTGATTCTGCTCCCGGGTTAGGAAGAGAAGCAATGGCAAGCCTCCAGGCAAGCAGGGAAGTGCTGTTTATCACAACACCGTACGCCCCGATAGTCATTGATGTCATGAAGTGCGCAAGGATTGCAGAGCACCTGAAGCTGAAGCCTCTTGGGGTTGTGGTCAACATGAGCCACGGCAAAGGGCATGAACTCAACAAGCAGGAGATAGAAGCGCTGGTGGGCCTGCCTGTAATTTCAACAATAGGACACCGTAAAGAGGTGCACCACAGCCTTTCTGCAAGAAAGCCGCTTGTACTTCATAGCCCCCGGTCACAGGGTGCAAAAGATTTTCATCGCGTTGCAGAGGCACTACTGGGTGTTGAGCAGAAACAGGGCATGTTCGTGCGCCTGAAAGAGATATTTAACAGGTTTTACAGCACAGCGCCTGAAAATGCAGAAAAAACACAGGCACAGTCATGAAACATTGGTTTGACCACGGACTAAAGTCCGTGGCTTGATTGGTTCAGTTTCAAGCCTTCGAATGTTTCGCTCCGCAGTGAACTGCGGAGCTTCAACGATTCAAAGTGACAGAGTTTCAATCTTTGGTGAAAATATGCAATTTTATCAGGCAATGGCCATTATATTTGCTGTATCGCTCTTCGCAGCCTTGTTTTATATATATAGGATGAGCACAAAATTAAGAGCAGTAAAGCATCAAGAGAATGCTAATTTTGGGGGAAACATAGGCCTTGAGCTGCAGGACATGAAAGAAAGTGTGCGCGGCCTTGAGCAGGAACTCTCCAAAAGGCGCAGTTCTTTGAAAAATGCTAAAGGGCAATGACTATGGCTGCGCAGGAAACTGCATCCTCTGACGCGGATGCAAAACTAAAGAAACTTGAGGACGAAAAAAAGAGCCTCGAGGAAAAGAACAAAAGCCTTGCAGAAATACTCGAGCTCTCAGCAGCAGGCAAAACAGAAAGCCCGAAAGAGAATCCTGCCCCTCCGGCAGCTGACCCAAAGGCAATTGAGCAGGCAATAGACGCAAAATTAAATGATTTCAAAAAAGATTTCTCACTTCTTGAAAAAAAGCTTTCTGCCCAGAAAAAAGAGCCTTCTGCATCGCCCCAGCAGGTAAATGACCTTTCTTCAAAATTCGCAACAATTGAGGATCGCCTTAAGGTTCTTGACCGCATACCTGATCTTGAGAAAAAGGTCACTGAAACAACAGAAGCCTCAAAAAAAAGCTCTGAAGAGAAAGACGGGCTTTTCGGGGACATGGGCGCGTTCGAGGAAGAGGCTTCCGGATCACTTTTTGGAAAAGGCTCTGCGCCAAGAAGCCTGCGGGTCGTAGACAGGTCTCTTCAAAAAATGGATGAGACAACTGATGCGCG
>JAIVYS010000077.1:0-4816 GCA_048635325.1 Candidatus Bathyarchaeota archaeon | reverse complement strand
CGCAACTTCCCTTGGTATGTTTCCGAGAATGACAAAGATACACTCAAAGAAGTCTTAGAGTGCGTTCCTATCGACGACGCCCGTAGTTTTACAGCGGCGATCTTCTATGCCTTAAAACGCTGGCTGGAATTCGAGAAAGTCATGGAACTAGGGTGGCATCCTCCTTCTCCAGCTTTGGATATGGAGAACATGCTGGATGAGATTCAGAAGTACTCGCTTGCCTATCCCACTGACGAAGACCGGGCAACTCTACTTAAACCCGTGCTTCTGGTTTATGCGCTCGTCCGAATGGGCGTCGCATAATCTTTTTATTTTTTTCAGTCAATATATCATTATTTAATATATAAAACGCCCTCAGCCCAAGCGCATTAACTATATACGTTTGCCACAACAAATTTGCTCATGGAGTCTTCTGAATACTACAAAAAGCTTGGCCTGAAATGCGGCATAGAAATCCACCGCCAGCTTGATACAGGAAAGCTTTTCTGCCGCTGCTCCTCTGCCATGCAGGACGAGCCAACAGGTGAGATAATGCGCCGCCTTCGGGCAACTGCGGGCGAGTTGGGCAAGCTTGACCCTGCTGCTCTTCACGAGGCGCTAAAGGCAAAGGAATTCATATACAATATTTACCCAAACGAGTCATGTTTGGTTGAGCTTGATGAGGAGCCGCCGCACGAGCCGGACAGGGATGCGTTCGAGACAGCGCTTCTTGTATCTGTCATGTTCAATGCAGTGGTGCCTGATGAAGTGCATTTCATGCGAAAGAATGTCATTGACGGCTCAAACACAGGGGGCTTTCAGAGGACAGGCATTGTCGGCATGGATGGGTATCTTGATGTTTCTTTTGGCAGGGTCGGAATAACCAATATATCCCTTGAAGAGGACAGCGCACAGATTCTTGGAAAAGAAGACGGCAGGACAATTTTCGGCCTGAACCGCCTTGGCATCCCCTTGGTTGAGATAGGGACATCCCCTGACATAAAAACCCCTGAGCAGGCGCGCGAGGTCGCTGAAAAAATAGGCACTATGCTAAAAAGCACAGGCAGGGTGAAGCGGGGTCTTGGCACCATCCGCCAGGATGTAAACGTTTCAATTAAGGGTGGTGCAAGAATAGAGATAAAGGGCGCGCAGGATCTGAAAATGATACCCGAACTTGTGGCATCAGAAGCAGAAAGGCAGAAGAGCCTTATTGCACTCAAAAAAGAGGCAAAGAAAAAAAGGCTCAAAAAACAGGAGCCAAAAATAATTAATGCAACAGGTATTTTTACAAAAGCATCATCAAGGATTTTTGCAGGAAAAGAGGCTTTTGCAATAAAGCTCTGCGGGTTTTCAGGCATGTTTAAGACATCGCTTAACAGCCACAGGATGCTTGGGCGCGAAGTATCGAACTATGCGTGCGCAAAGGCAGGGGTGAAAGGAATAGTACACAGCGATGAGGACATCCCAAAATACGGGATTGAAAAAGAATTTTCAGTACTAAAAAAGAAGCTTGGTGCAAAAAAAGAAGACCTCATCGTGATTGTCGCCGCCCCTGAAAAAACTGCAAAAACCGCACTCAATACTGTTGTCGAGCGCGTCAATATACTTTTTCAGGGCGTGCCTGAGGAGACGCGGCGCGCTCTTCAAAGCGGAGACGCGGAATACATGCGCCCGCTTCCGGGAGCAGCAAGAATGTATCCTGAAACAGACCTTTTGCCGATTCCTGTAACAAAAGAACTGCTTTCATGTGTAAAGGAAAAAATTCCTGAGTCGTATGAAGACAAGAGGGCGCGTTTCATAAAACTCGGACTGAACAAGGAGCTTGCAGGGCAGATAATAAATTCTGAATATCTTCCTGTTTTTGAGAGCGCACTATCCTTGAAAGTCCCTGCAAAAGACATTGCAAATGTTTTCCTGAATATCATTCCTGACCTCAAGGCAAGAGAGGGTATAGATACAGAGAGCATTCATTCAGACAGGTTTCTGGAAATGTTTTCGCTTTTTGAAAAGGGAAAAATAGGGAAAGACGCGTTTCCAATCCTTATTGCATCTTTTGCAAAGCATCATGGCAAGACCGCTGAGTTTCTGTTGAAACAGGCAGGCCTTTCAAAGATGAGTGAGATTGACGCGCGAAAAATAATCCGAAAAATAATTGCAAAAGAAAAGAACAAAAACCCGGGTTACCTTACCGGCAAGTGCATACAGGAACTTAAGGGAAGAATAGAAAACAATGTCGTTGCAAGGATTGTGAGGGAAGAATCCTAATCAGTTTCCAAGCAGATACTCCCCGTTAGAGCCCGAGACACTGCATTGCCTGATGTCTCCTGATTGCGCAGAGCCTACAAGAATCGGCATGTAGGCATAGTTTCTTCCAACATTGCCGCCCAGGGTTCTTTCAGTGACAAACACTTCACCGCTCCACCCAATCCACTTTTTTAAGGCTTCTTCCTTTAGCTTCTTGCCGAGCTTTTCAAGCTCAAAGTAGCGATCCTTTATTTTCCATGAAAGAACATCTGTTGCCTCAGCTTTTGTCAAAGGCATTGCGCCGTATGCAAATACATTAAGCTCTGCAGGTTTTATTTCAGAGATAAGCTCGACGGTCTGCCTGAAATCATCATCTGTCTCCCCGGGAAAGCCCACAATAACATCTGTTGAAATTGCCATGTTTGGGTATTTGTTTCTGAAATCATGCACAATTTTCATGTACTCCTCGCGCGTGTAATTTCTTTTCATTTCCCGCAGTATCTTGTTTGACCCGGACTGGAGCGGCAGGTCAAGGTACTGGTACATATTCGGCCTGTTGAATGCAGGGATGAGGTCCTCAAGTATGGGCAGGACTGTTGCAGGGTTCATTGCACCCAGTTTCACCCTGTACTTCCCGGCAATGATTGCCATTTTTCTGAGGAGCGCAGGCAGTTTGACACCAGTGTCTTTTCCATATGAAGACACATCCTGCGCTGAAATATGGATTTCTATGCAGCCGTCAAGAGTTGCTTTCTTTATTTCATCAAGAATCCTGTCCGGCCCATAGCTTTGAAGAGAGCCCATTGCAGAGCGGTCGACACAAAATACGCAGTTCTCAAGGCATCCTGTTGCAATCTGCACTATTGCGGTTGCAGGGTTAATTCTTGCGCGCTCTTCCCCGATTAGTTGGCGCTGCTTATCAGACAATCGCAGGACTTTGAGGCCGCCCTCGATTTTTTTCACAATCTCTGCTATGTTTGAGACTGATGCGACCCCTGCAACAGATGCCTCCGGAAGCCTTTGCGTTATGGACTCCTTTTGCACTTCAGCCATGCAGCCCGTCACAAGAACGCGCGCATTTGAGTTTTGAAGCTCACTAAGCCTTGCAAGAAGCTTTCTCTCGGTTGACGGGTTGAGAATGCAGGAGTTTATTATTATGAGCTCGGCATCGTCTTTTGATGCAAAGGTGTGCCCTGCCTTTAGAAGGTGCGCTGCCATGATTTCTGTTGACACTTTGTTTGTGTCACAGCCATAGGTCTCTATGAATATCTTCATAATATATCAATGCACTCCAGCTTTATTAAGTTTCAATGCACATACTAATTGTATGTCTTTTATTGATGCACTCGCGCTTGAAAACATCATACCCGGGACTTTTGGGTCAAACTACATTGGTGCACTGGTGGTTATTGTTGCATCGTTTGTTGCAGCAAAAATCATTTCTTTTGTGTTTGAGAAAATTGTGCCAAAAATCGTCGGAAAGACAAAAACAGACATTGATGACAGGATAGTCCATGCGATCCACAGCCCTCTTTATTATGTGGTTCTTTTGATTGGTGCATTACTTGCAGCAAAAGTTGCAGGAATCTCAGGGAGTGCAGAATTTTATTTCGAGAGGATAATAGCGAGCATTCTCGTGGTTATAATTTCTATTGCTGTTTTTCGCGTAGTGAATGTTTTGGTTGAATTTGTAGGCGCAGGAATCGCAAAAAAGACAAAGTCAAAGGTTGACGCACACATACTTCCGTTTATAAAAAATGTCATAAAGCTTGTGGTTCTGATTGTCGCGCTTCTTCAGATACTTACTATCTGGGAAAAGGACATAACCCCGCTTCTTGCATCTGCAGGAATTGCGGGCTTTGCAATTGCTTTTGCTGCAAAGGACACGATTGCAAACATATTTGGCGGTGTCTCGATTTATTTTGACAGGCCTTTCAAGGTCGGTGACAGGATAAAGATTGACTCCGGGGAACTTGGCGATGTCTATGAAATTGGCATCAGGACAACAAGAATCAAGACACTGGATGATACTGTTATTATAATTCCAAACGACCAGATGGCGAGTGCAAAGATAATCAATTATAATCTTCCCGGGTCGCGCACAAAGGTCAAGATGACAATAGGCGTTGCATACGGCTCAAATGTTGCTCTGGTCAAAAAGACGCTTCTTAAGATTGCAAACTCAGTAGATGTTGTACTGAAGGACCCAAAGCCGCTTGTGCTCTTTATATCACATGCGGACTTTTCACTGAATTTCCTTCTTATAATGAGGGTTGACAGCCCGCGCCATGCCGGGATCGTAAAGGACAAGGTCAATGAGGGCATAGACAAGGAGTTCAGGAAGGCAAAGATAGATATTCCTTTCCCGACGCAGACTATTTATCAGAAGAAATGAGATTTTTTAGGTAATCAAAAGTGCGCCTGAAAATATCAAAGCTATTGCAAAGAGCTTTTGAAATACGGTTTTCCTTGTTATTTCTTCCTTAATGATTCTCGGGAAGAATTTGCTTAGCAGCACAGCCAAAACCAGCAGGAAAAAGGGCTGCAAAGATCCGATTGCATTAACAAGCGTAACATACCCTATTGCTGTTGC
>JAIVYS010000076.1:0-4852 GCA_048635325.1 Candidatus Bathyarchaeota archaeon | reverse complement strand
GAAAAGATCAGGGATTTGACACTCGGCGCCATGATGGAGATCAAGAGGTGAGAATTAAGGAATTTCAAATTCATCGATACGGTCCTCTATCCCCTTCAGATCGCATAACACTCGGTCCTTTCAACCTTTTCTGGGGAGAGAATGAAGAAGGCAAGACCCTGACCATAGATGCCGTTATCAAGTTATTGTTCGGTAAAGCGCCCCGCCTGTTCCCCTATATTGACAGAATTGAAGAAGAACCCAGCGGTTTTATCGTGCTGGAAGATACATCGAAGAAGGAAATCAGGCTTGGTGGTAAAATGGTCCTTCCGGCAATCCTCAACATGACAGCCGAATCGTGCCGGAATTTATTCGTTATTTGCAACAGCGAGCTTTCTCTGGCCAGGGAAAGCGAGTTTTACGGTGATGTCACTGAGAGGCTGACGGGCCTTCAGAAAACCCGGATACATCAGATAAAAGAAAGAATCCGGGAAAATGCTTTTCTGACAGCTAAAATGGGAATTAAGGACGACGAAGCGAGCGGACATCTGAAGAGCCGGCTCAATAAGGCCGATATTTTTCTTGGAAATGTACAGGAGCTCATCCATCATGCAAAAGAAAAGGGAATGGACGGCCTGGAGGAGAGGCTCGTTTCAGTGCGGGAGGAACGAAGCCGTGCGGACACCAGGCGGCTTCTACTCGAGAAAGCCAGGAACAGGGAGGAGTACAAGCGCTATCAGGAATATCTTGACCGCTGGACTCGGATCAGCGTGGATCTTGCGAAACTCGAAAAGATCAGCGAAGAGGATTTGAATCAGTGGAGAGAAGCACAAAATTCTCTGAGTCCAGAAGAAAAAGGAACTTGCCAAGAAAATCAAAGAGAAGGCTTTCTTTTTCTTTTGCGCGAACAGATATTTTTCTCTCCAGAGAAGGCTTCACTTTTTCAGTTTCAATCATGATATTGAACATTGCAAGAGCCGCGTTTGCGAACGCCTCTTCCAGTGTCCTGCCGTACGAGCGAAAGCGCATGTCTGCTGTGTGGGGAAAATATTCATATTGTTTCATGCTGCCACGATTCACTTGTTTACAAGTTTCGCCTTTTTTATCACAAAGATACCTTCATTATCGCCGGCATTTATTTCATGTTTGAGAATTTTAACTTTCTTTTTGAAAAAAGGCGCATCGAGAACCGTTGTTTCTATTTCCCCGCCTTCTCCTGCCGGGTTCATGCCGTATTTTCGCTTTAGTTTGTTTAAATCTTCTATTGTCTTTGCATCCAGCCTTCGGCCAAGCCAAGTCTCATCAAGAGGATATGCAAAAATGCCTGTTATCATCACATCAAATTTATTTTCTACAATCTCTTCAAGAAGTGTTTTCTGGTCTTTCTGCCAGAGCGGGTTGACAGAAGTAAGGTCTAGCTCAGCGCATACTTTGCGGACTCGCTTTGCCTGGTATTCTGATGCGATCGCGCCTGTGACAACTCCCTCAATTTTGTACTTGGCCTTTGCTTTTTTTATTGCACTTTTCATGTCTTTAAGCTCTTCTTCTTTCACGCCTGCGGTCTGCACCTGAATCAAGGGCAAACCAATGGCTTCTGCCTGAATGGAGGTTATGCCAATATTCGGTATATGGAACATGTAGCTTTCCGTATTTTCGGAAATGAGAGAAATAAGGCAGACGACATCGTCTTTTTCCATTGCTTTGTACATGGCATATACAGAGTCCTTGCCACCAGAGAATAAAACGCCGAGTTTCATGGCTCGTATTTGTCAGCAACAGTTTAAAGCTTATGCGCACTCTTTTCAAGTGCAATCTCAACAGCCTCTTCAGGTGTTTTGGCGCCAATAAGTTTCACAATCTTTTTATTGTCAAGATATTTTCCAACCTTGTCATTAAGAATGCCTTCAACAGCCTCAAGAACAATCACCGGCTTGCCGTCAAAATAAGAATATGCTGCCTCTGTAAATGTCCCGATTGCGCCACCGACAGCAATGACTGCATCAGCTGTGTGCGCAATCACCTGGTTTCGCGCAAACCCGATTCCGGTCATGACCGGTATTGTGATGCATGCTGGCACGTTTTTCTTTTCGCTGTCAGGAAGAATACCGACTGAAAGGCCGCCCTCTTTTTCAGCCCCTCTCGCTGCAGCAAGAGGAACAGCGCCCCTGCCGCCACAAAGGACTATCGCGCCCTTTTTTGCAATCTCGCGCCCGACTTTTTCAGCTGCAATCCTGTGCTCCTCTTTTGCGTGAAGGTCGTGGCCTATTACAGCGATTATCTTTGGAGGCATAAGATGCGTTGCACTTTAATTTTTATAATACTGTTCAACCAATCATGAAATGTGCTTTCATGAAAAAACACAAAACATCTTTTGCAGTTATCGCCGCCATCCTTGTTATCGCAGGAGCATATTATTCTCTCTCTGCAGAAAAGCCAAGCCAAAAGTGGTCTCTTGCGCCTGACGGCACGTTTTCTTATCCTGAAAACAGGGGCGTTGTTCAATATGAAGAAATTATCCTGAATGACACCACAGATTTTACGCTTTCAAAAATAATCTACGAGAGCAAAGGCGAAAGAATTTACGCGCTTCTTCGCGTGCCGAAAACAGGCTCAAAAGTGCCTGCTATGGTTATGCTCCCGGGAGCACTCGTAACAAAAGAGGGCCAGCAAAGAATTGCTGAATTTTTTCAGAAAAACGGCTTTGCGACACTCGCCCTTGACGAGCGCGGCAACGGGGGCGAAACGCAGGGCGGCATAACAGGCATGGAAGCAGAATATATTTCATATATGAATGGAGCAGAGCCTGTGTCGCATCTCATGGTCTTTGATGCACTGCGCGCATTCGACATACTGTGCGAACAGGATAAGATAGACAAAACCAAAATCGGCTTCTATGGCGAGAGCATGGGCGGCAGGTTTGCAATCATTGCAGCAGCACTTGAGCCGCGCGCGAAGTTCCTTATCGGTGTCAGCACATCAGGTTATGGGTCCGGCAAGCAGGTGTTTAATGATGCCAACATCGCGCGCTTTTATGCATCAATTGATCCTGATTCGTATGTCGGGCGCATCGCGCCCCGGAATGTCATCCTTGTGCATGCAGAGCACGATGAAATGGTGCCCCTTAGCATGGCAAAATCAACATACTATTTCGCAAACAAGCCCAAGCGATTTATTGAGGTAAATTCATCGTGCCACGGGCTTTGTGAGGAGATGAGAGCGCCGCTTTTGGAAGAAATAAGCAATATTTTTGGAAATTTGCGCTGAATGATACTTACTACATAATAGTAACACTTAAATAGTTTGAAATCCTTATTAATAACTATAATTCGAGGTGATTGAATTGAAAATGTCTTATAAAACTGCGCAAAAAGTAATTCCTGGCTTTGCTGTAGGCTTTCTCGCATCTTGTGCTGCCATGACTGTGTATGCAGACAAAGTTACAGAGGCCGTTGAAACAATTAAGCCCGTTGCAACAGAGATGCTGGCAACCATAAGCCCCTATGCAGCAGAGGCTTCAGAAATTCTACATGACCTTGGCTTTTAAAAAGTGTAATTATCAAAACATATAAAACTGCACTTTAAAGGTATTTCTCTATGTTGGAAAATTTTATCTTCTATTTCCAGGCAGACCTTGTAATATTGTTCAAGGTCTTGTTTGCCTTAGCAATGGGCCTCATCATTGGCGCTGAAAGGCAGAGGATGAAAAAATCAGCTGGCATGAGAACGCACATAATTGTCTGTGTCTCGACAACCATGGTGGTTGCAGTGGCTATGGCTGCATTTCCTGCAGCAGACTCCGGTGCACGGGCGATTGCAGCAGTCATTACAGGCATTGGGTTTCTTGGCGCAGGCCAGATAATGACAACAGGCGGGAAGATATCCGGCATAACCACTGCCGCAAGCATATGGGCGAATGCGCTGATTGGATGTGTCATAGGGCTTGGGTACTATCTGGTTGCGTTTGTCGGCACAATGATTATGTTCTACACATTCCGGATGAAGAAAGGCACTGGCTGGACGCGCTGACTTCACATTTTTTTAGTTTGCAAAAGCACGAGCGTTTTAACGGTGCAAGAAAACGATATTAGTGGTTCATAGAAGTTTCATTATAGTATGCCGTGGTTTAAATCAGGTATCGATATTAGTGGTTCGTGCATGTATTAATTTTAGTACCACGAGTTTGGACGGAACAAAGTGACTTCTTATTTGCGATGAGAACTAGAGCGGCGAAGAGTTTTTACAGGAACCTTCTTTTATGCGTATCCATAATCCATTAGCTCAATATTTTGTTGGTTAAAGCCACTTCTTTTTCAGAAAAAAGAGCACAAGAAGAACAGTGAGCACAAAAATCATGGCAAAGATGTATACAAATGTCAGCGGATTATTCTGAAGAGGGAGTGCAACATTCATGCCATACAGGCTTGAGAGTGTTGTCGGGACCGCAAGAAGTATGGTAAACACAGTCAGAAACCTTATTATCTTATTAAGGTTATTTGAAAGGACTGTTGAGTATGCTTCCCGGATATTTACGACAGTTTTCATGTTTGTTCTGCAAAGATCAAGTGTCTGCCTGCTGTTTACAAGCAAATCCTCTATGAGATCCTTGTCCTGTTTGTAGAGGGGCAGGTATTTTCCGTCAAGAATCTTTTCAAATATATTTGCCATTGGCAAAAAGGAGGATGTGAACTGGTTCAAAACTTCTTCGTACTTTATCAGGTTAACTATGTCTTTGTTTGAAAGCTCTGTTATTTTTGTCTTTCTTATGTAAATTTCTTTTGATATCTGCTTGAGATAATTCTCATACACATCGCTTGCAAGAAGGAATATATGTATTAGCAGATTTATCTTCTGTGTTGTGTAGAGTTTCGCATTC
>JAIVYS010000075.1:0-4877 GCA_048635325.1 Candidatus Bathyarchaeota archaeon | reverse complement strand
GCCGCCCTGCAAGACATAATCGTATATTATATCTTCATAAGGGGTTATATCTATTTCTGCCGGAATTATAAGGGCATCAAACTCATGCAGGTTTTTTGAGAAAGCCGCTCCCCTAATAGAAACATTGGTCTCTATCGAGTTTATTTCGAAGCTGTTCATATAAGGCCTTATTTCAGCAAGGCTTTCAGCATCCCAGAAACTCACGTTCCCGCTGTTATTGTGTATGGCTCCTATAGTCCAGTACGCGCTGCCAAGGTAAACCATGTTCTGCTTTATGAACGGCCCTTCTGAAAAATTATATGTTCCGCTTGAGTCAAAATCAAAATAAAGGGCATCATATTCTTCCAGCCCATTGGGCACTCCAGGCTCGTAGTCTGCCAGAACATAATCAATGCCCTGAAATGAGGCCTCATAGCAGGAGTGTTCTGTCAGGACAGGGCAAGGGCTTGTATTCAGTGTTGCCTCCACATCTATTATTGTATCAGTTAAGATTCCTGCCTCAAAGAACTGCTTTGGAAGATTAGTGATTTTCAGGGAATACCCCCTGCTTTCGCCGAGAAAATGCCGTGTTGTGGTAATGAACGTTGAAAAGTCACCATAAAACACCATATCCTTCATATCTGAGTTTTTTGCAGCAATAAGGAATTCCTGCATTTCCTGCTTGGAAGATGCTTCTACCCAATCAATTCTATGAACTGTCATGCTTTGGAATAGCTGTATGGCGTAGAACAAAAGTATCACTGCGGCAATAGTTCCTTCAAGGCTGTGCATAAATCCTTTTCTTTTGGAAAAGTTTATCAAGTCCACAATACCAGCTCCATTCTTGCAAGAGACCCATTGTAGGTTGCATATCTTTTTACTGCTGCGGTGGTCTTTCCTCGAAAGACATGCCTACCACAGTCAACATACGTTCTTGAAATTATGGCAAACTTCCCGGAAGGGTCTATTTTTTCAACAGTGTAATCTTGCGATGATATTATGACAAGCTCATTTTCCTTTGAATACGAATCTTCAATGTGAATGCCGTCATATATTCCTAATGTATAATTGAATATTTCGAACTGCTGCAGGGATCCGTCAATATCAAACCAGCCAGTATAATTTACACCGCTGCTTTCATTTGATACCAGTGTCTCAAAGGACAGTATGCTCATGCGAAAATCTGTTCTGCCATCAATGCCAAGAAAAGATTTCAGTGAAGTGTAATTGCCCCTCCCGTTCACGAATTCATCAGAATCTGGCTGATATATTGTGTAAATGTTGCATTCTGAAAGTACAGGGATTGTGTTATTATTGAACATGCCACTCACAGATGCAAAATTCATTGCCCTCTGGCTTGCCAACCATGCAGTTTCATGTATGAGAATATTGTGGCTTTCCTCATAATACTGCGGCAACTTGTCAATTACGCTGAATAAAACGAAAAGTATTGCGACAAGAAAAAAGAGAAATCCGGCCACATACTCTATGCTTACCTGCGCTTTCCTGTGTTTTTTTAGATTCATATTTTTTTCTAGTATCCCGTATTTTTGGCACAATCAAACTTGTTCATGCGAGTAAGGGTGCTGTGCTCTCAGATGAACATTATGAATACAACCATTGCAGCGATAACCATTACTGCTGCGTGCTTTGTGCCTGCGACAACCTTTCCTTCGCCTATAGCTCCTGCAAGCACACCGGACGAAATCCCCTGCACCAACGACATAAAAAAGAAGAGTGTCTTAAAATAGATATGCTCTCCGGTAAAACCAATAACCTCTCCCAAATCGCACATTATGGGAACAACAGTGCAGCTGTCAAAACTGCCGCCTCCAAACATCTCGCTTGCTCCTGCGCCAGTGCTGACCGCAAGCATCGGCACCAGGAGTTTGTATAATGCAACAATGATACCTAAAAACATGAAATATATGAAATACATAATGAAAACCTGCTGAGACATCGCAGACTTTCGCTCATCCTCAACATTACGTATCGCACCGATATTTTCAGCTATTGATTGCATGATATCTGCAACATTGCCTCCTGCAACAAATGCCTCGTTCACGAGCGCGAAGGACTGCCGCATAATCTTACTTCCCTGAATCCGTTCCCCAAACTTCTTCATAGCTCTTGGAAAAGGCATCCCCCATGAGACCTGATTTGATGCCTTGAGTATTTCGGGGCTTAATGCCCCGTAATCTGTCTTTGCTGCCATATCAAGAGCCTGTGGAAACCCCATGCCTCCTTTTACAGACTCTGCAAAATCCTTCATGAATCTCGGGAACTGTTCCTCCATTTTCGTATACTTATGGTATTTGAAGTAGCTGTATACCGAATAGGGCACAACACCGATGATAACTGAAAGTATCAAAAACATCATGCCAATTACTCGCGAGCCAGCCATGCTGACAAAGAGCCCTATTGCAAGCAGGAAGGCTCCGCCCCCGATTGAAACATATTTTACAAGCTCGTCTGTAGTGTATTTCTTAGCCATGATATTACCTATGATGTTGTCGGTGATATGCCTTTTATGAGTACAAGGAATCCAAAGGATGCAATTGGCAAAAATACGAATGTAAGTATAAGCTGGACTGCAACAATAATCGCACTGCCACCGCCTACGCCGCCCATAATTGTCGAAAGCACAAGAAAGAACACAGAGCCAACGAGCACGACAGTGATATACATTTCAACAAACATCGATAGCTGCTGCGTGTACTGGTTGAGCCTGCGCCTATAGTCCTGCATAAAGCCTATTGATTTCCCGTGTAAATATTGGCGCAAATTCCCGCCAACAGTTAAGATAGAGTGTATTCCCCACAAGAGATCCCTGAAATCTTCAGAGGGTGTTCTGCGCGCTGCATTTTCAACAGCATCTACAAAGTTGACCCCCATAATTTCGGTCTCCTCTGAAATTCGTTTTGACTCTTTTGCGATTTCACCATACTCTGTGAAACTCGAAAGAGCCTTGAACATTGCAATAGGAGGTGTACCGCTGCCTGCAACAGTGGTAAGATATAATGTGGCAAAAGGAAGGGAATCATTGATTTTTTTCTTGCGCTCGCCTATGATGAGCGAAGGATAACTATAGTATAAAAGAAAAATCATTGTAAAGCAAAAAACGCCTCCAAGAAGCCCTATAAGAAGCCCAAGAACATACATCTGCCCTCCTATTGTTGTCTCCATGCTTGCAATAATAATTGTTGAAATCACAGAAAAAAGAGGAGTTATTATTGCAAAGACAAGAGCTGATGTCGCAAGTGCGACGGCAATGTATTCAGATACCGTAACATTTATTCCTGCTTTCCGAAGATCTGTCTTCATGTCTTCGAAAGATTTCAGGAAGTACTGCTCAGACATTTTCCCAAAATACTTGTATGCAAACCGTGAGTATGACTCTTTTAATTCCACAAAAAACACCTGCCAATGAAGGCTCTCAGATAATTATGTCCATGACCTTTTCACTATTATTGTAATATTCCGCCAATATGCTTCCAACATCCTTGTAATCTACAACGCCTTTTTCATTCATCCATTCAAGCAATTTCTTTCGGGAATACAGGTCTTTTTTCATCTCAGTTTCCGGAATGCCCTCGTTTTCACAGATCATGCCCAGAACCTCTGAATTAGAGATTATGTTGAACGTGTCCTCAAGCGGATCCCACCTGAATACCAAACGAGTCTTCGGCTGTTTTGTATTCAGGTCATACCCGACAATCTCATGCACTTCGAAAATCCTTCGCACATACGCTTTCCCATGCCGTATCCTCTTTATGAACACAATAGCATTCAGGGTTTCCACAAGTGATGCCGGAAGACTTATTGGAGGTGTTGTCAACCGGTCAATAACTTTTTCTATGGAATCTGCATGGATTGTCGAAAGCCCGGCATGCCCTGTTGCCATTGCCTGAAAAAGTATGTATGCTTCCTGGCCGCGAACTTCTCCGACAATAATGTAGTCAGGCCTCTGCCTAAGCGCACTTTTCAGAAGCTCAAAAAGAGAGACTTCGCCTATTTTGCTATCTCCTATGCCGAAGCCTTCGCGCGATATTTCAGGCACCCAGTGCGCGTGCGGAAGGCGCAGCTCAGGAGTGTCCTCAATAGACACCACCTTCATTGACGGATGTATGAATAATGACATTGCATTCAACAAAGACGTCTTTCCAGAGGCAGTCGGCCCGCAAACAAGAATCGAGCACCTGTGCTCTACAAGATACCAAAGATATGCCAGAATCGAGGCATCTACAGAATGAAATCCAAGAAGGTGTACGGGAGTTATAGGTTTTTTTGAAAATTTTCTTATTGTGATATTGGAGCCTCTGCGCGCAATGTCTGTCTCAAGAATTGCCTGCACTCTCGAACCATCGGGCAGAGCCCCCTCAAGTATTGGTTCTGCCACTGAAACTGCTCTGCCGCACCTTTGGGCAAGCTTCATGACAAAATCATTTAATCCTTCTTTTGAATCAAAAACAACATTTGTCTTTATTGATGCAATTTTTTGATCCCTGTGATACACAAAGATAGGTATGCCTGTGCCATCACAACTTATGTCTTCTATGTTCTGGTCATTAAGAAGCGGCTGGAGTTTCCCAAGGCCTATGAAATCACGAAGAATATAGTACTCATAATTCATTTTCTGCTCGTTTGTAAGTGCTATGCCAAACTGCTTTATGATGCCATCAATTGCTTTTCTCAAATAAACTATTGATGATCCGCTCTCTATTGCCTCGAAGCGGATATCTATTTTTTCCTCAATAATATCTTTTATCCTGCTTATCTCTTTTTTGTCAAATTCTGTCAATGGCGGCTCTATGACTTTGTATGCCAGGCTGTTCTCACCAGAATCATATTTTATATTGCACCACGCATAAACCTTTTCGCCTTTCTTGGGGCTAAAT
>JAIVYS010000074.1:0-4863 GCA_048635325.1 Candidatus Bathyarchaeota archaeon | reverse complement strand
GTAAAACAGCAAAAAAGCCGCAAAAGCAATAAGAAGAATTGATGCATTAACTATTTTTTTTTGGTTCATTTTTGTACCTGCGGGTTTTACTTTCATCATGTGAGTTTCTTAAGCGCTTTTTCAGACAGGATTAAAAAGGTCTTGCCAGTGACCTGAATATCAGGTATCACGAATTTATTCTCAAACACAAGAACCTTTATTTCATTGAATGTTTCACCAAGCCCAAAATCATCTATTGCTTTATATGGGTTGACAGAAGACGTTGGTTCGCGTATGTTTATCTTACCTGAGATTCTGGCAACAAGAGCATCAACATAATATCCTGTCATGATGTTTAAAAGTTCGTTCACCACAGAAAAGTTCTTGTCATCCAATGTCTTAAAGGTTCCTATTTCTTTGTGAAGCAACAGATCTGTCAACGCAAGTATGCTTGATGGTGCAGCACTTAGTGCCACCACACCCTTGACAACTCCACTCAACTTTAAATAAATCATAAGGTTCCCGGAACTGTCCTTGTTTACAAATGCAGGAACATCATTTAAGAGCATCGGCTCCAGGTACTGTTTTGTCAACTGAACATCCCTGCCAAGAGTGCCGGCAAGAGCTTGTATCGCACCGGATGAACATGCACTCCACATTTCATCCAATGCGTTTTTTTCAGTATCAGATAATTGAGCACTCATAAAATTCCCTTCAGACTAATAGTATTGTGCCCTTTGATATAAATATTCACGCCAAAGGTTATGATTTTTTACCTCTAAGTATATACATTAAATCAAATTGCATTAGCCATAAACAGTCCCGTATATGATTTGCCTGATTTAACAATCAGTGAAGCCGCTTCGCAGTTTCACTCCCTGTAGAAACAAATTTTCAAATTACCTGCGCTGTTTTTGGCTCTCCCCTCGCCTTGAATACATCACAATGAAGAACAATGCAACAGGAACAATGAAGACCCACCACGGCATGGATGAACTTGGAATTTTGATAACTGAAGCAGAAGGCTCTGCCTGAACCAGTTCTTTAAATGTCACATCAGCGCTCTTTGACACGCGCGACGTCATGTAATCAACTTCTGAAAAAACCTCGTGAGTTCCTGGAGAAATTTCATCAAAGCCAAAAACCACTGCAAGTGTTTGCGTGCTTGTAGGGGGTATATACCGTTGCCCTGAGAATCTGGATTCTTCTGTGCTTGAGTTGCCCTCATACACCACAACATTCTCTGCCATGGCAGAAATTGTTACAGTGCCTGTGTTCTTGAAAAACACATTTACGGTCCTGCCGCCTGTGTTCTCCCGCCCGGCCACCATGTCTAAAATCTGCCCCTGCCGAACAGCATCTCCCGGAACACGAAATATTATATTTATTGGTGAAACAGCAACAATGTTCACCCCTAAAGCCTCTCCTGCCGGAACATATGGTGCTGAGTGTATTGAAATAAGGTGGTATCCCGGCTCTGCGCCTTCCGGCACCTTTATGACAATATTTATTTTCCTCCAACCGCGCAATGCCCCTGATGACGTGTCAATGGATTTTTCCTGCGGGGAAAGCACAACAGGGTTATTTGGAAAGAGAACCCATGATGCTGTGTCCTCCTCTGAATATTCACCAATAAATGCGGAATATGCTGGCTTGTTGAAAAACTCAGGCATACCGCGCGTTGCCTTAAGCTGTACCAAAAGGTCTTCTGTTGATGCAGTAACTATAAAGAACTCTGCAACTGTCTCCTGACCGCGTTCAAGTATCCCAAGGTCAACCAATGGCGGTGAAACCCCTACCTGATATTCTCTTGCAGCATAAGACATATCCTGCAATGCTGCAAGCGCAAAAATCAAAATCAATAGATATATTTTTTTTTTCATAACTTCGCCTTTTATTTTTTGTCAAGATCCTTCAGCTTGTCAGCAGTCCTCTTGCTCAGCTCCTTGTAAGCGGATTCAGTTATCGTGCCATCCTTGACTTCTCTCTCAAGAAGGTTTTGCATACGTACCAGCTTTTCGCGCTCAGCCAAAAACTCCTGGCGTGCCTCCTTCTCCTTCTTAAACAAGTGAACTGCCCTCATCATTGTTGCGGGGGTCCTGAAAAACAATTTCATCCTGCGCTTGAGCCGGAAAGTCCATATAAATGCAAATGCCGCGAGAACCGCAAGCAGTATAATAATAACAATAAGCCACGACGGAATAATTTTTGTCGGGACAATATCAATATACCGGGCAGCCTTTAAAAGAACTTCTGCCCGATCAAGAAGGTTCTTTGTAAGAAGTATGTGGTTGTGCGCCTCCTCATAGCTCGCATTTGCGACCTTTGCCTCAGCAAGGCTTATTTCGTTTTCAGCGCGCTCAAGAACAGGGATGACCTGGCTGATATTTTTGCCGGCAGTTCCTGCAAAATCCATCTCTTCCTGGAGAGCTTGTAAGCGAACCTTTAAAGCCCGTATTTCTGCAAGAAGCATCTCTTCTACTGACTGAAAAATCGTCAGCTGCGAGAGTTTTTCGTCACTTGCCTCATTTCCTTTTGCTGTAAAAACAAGGTCATATGTTCCGATATCTGCGTTGCCAGGTATATTAAACTCAAACAGGAAAGCTGTGCTGTTCCCGCTGGAAAGATCCTGTGCTGTGTCCGGGCGAAGTGTGTACCATGTTTGCGGAACCCCTGTAAGTGTTAAAGATATATTATTGACAGGCAAATCCCCTGTATTTTTTATCTCGATTGTGCTTATGTCTGTCCAGCCGCGCACAGTGCTTACATTTTTTGGATAGCGCACTATGGAAATTATGCGTAAATCCTCCCTTCCTGCTGCCGCGCCTGCATCAGCAACCACTGCAGCTGTCGGTGTCTCAGGAACATAAGGCTTTTCTACGGGCCGTTGTACAACAGAAAATGTGTCATGAGCCATCCAGCTAAAGCCAGAAGAAGTGTCGTTTGTAGGGGTTACCTTGGCATACAGCCAGTAATTGCCATAAGGCTGTGCCGGAAGTATATATGCTTTAAGCGGGAGATAAATCGTTGATTCCTTGCCTACATATGCGTGCATTGACGCAGAATACCATGATTTTTCTTCAGTGCCTGCGTTCGATACCCAGTATTCAACAAAGACGTCCTGCCCGGCTCCTGCCTTATTCTCAACAATAATGTCAAAATCAAGATATTCTCCGAGGTAGCGCTCGTGCTGCTTCAAGGACAGCATAACATCATACCATGTGCGGACACCAGGGTTAAAGCTGTTCTCAGCAAACCCAATCCTGCCGCCGTATGTTGCATTTATATGAATCCAGTATGGGTCTGATGTTGATATCCCGGAAAGGCTGACAATGTATTTCGGGCCAAGTGCTGTATCTTCCCTTACAACGCACGAATCCGAGAAATTGAATGCTGTATCAAGCACAGATAATACAGAGTTGTTTGAAAGAAAGACGTCCCTGTATAAAGAGAAATCCATTTCATCTGGCGCTATATACGCACCGAAGATATCTTTTACCCAAACACGAAATGCTATTCTTGTGTCCTCAAATGATGGGTTGACTATATCCAGGGTTATTGGTACTGAATAAACCTCGAAAGTCGCATTCTTCTGAACTGTTACTGTTTCATTGGAGATGTCATCGTAAAACACTGTCTCTGAAATTACGGTATAAATGCCTGCATCAGAGACGCAAATAGGAAATAATTGCCTTATTCTTTCATTGATAGATACTTCGTAGTTCGTATTTTCGAACCAGAATTCATTGTCCTTTCGGATCTCAATGCTTGCATTCAGGTTAATGTCCGCAGAATTCCATAAGTCGTATGCCACATAATCTATTGTGCCGTCTGTACATTGTGCGTCTCCTTCAGGATATTTTGCTGCTGTTGTATTCAAGGAAATAGTCAGGTTCCAGTGCACTTTGAACTGCGAGGTCGTGGTTCCCAAAGCCCCTGTATTGTCAGCAGACTTTATGGAAATGTTGTATTGACCGCGTTGGTTGGTTGTCGGTGAAATGTTAAGGCTTGCATTTGCCGGGCTAAAGTTATCCGGGAAAGTTGCCATCCACACTGTTGTGTTGCCTATAGTGCCGTTAAATGTCATATTGCCTGAAGTGAATATCGTGCCGTCAGGCGCAGTAACATTTGCAATAGTCCAGTTGATGCCGGATGTTGACTGGTCAGTCACATTCACATTAAGCTCAACAGAATTATTCTGCCCAAAAGAAACAGAAGATAATGAACCACTCATTGTTGGCTCAATGTATGGAACAATTGATATGTTCACTGTCATATTCTCAGGTGTAGTGTTTGGTGTCTGGGCAGAAATGGTGTATATTGCATTATAAATTCCTTTTCCGGGAATAGTGATGTTGTATGAAACAAGCACATACCTTGTTTCATCATATTGCAGGGTGAAATTTGTCTCATTCAAATATGTATAATTTGCGCCTGAAGGAGAAAGTGTAATGTTTATCGGTGCATTGCCTGTGTTGTTTATAGTTATCACACATACAGGACCTTCATCATCTGCCTCGGCCGCTTCACATGAAGACGGCGTCCTGCTCCATGACTTGTTTTCCGGGACAGATACATTCAGCACGAATGTATCATAGCTGCCTGCGGATGCACTCGCATTGACAGTTCCTGTATAATTGCCTGCCTCATATGTTTGCGGAACAGTGACATTCACTGCAACAATGTTTGTGTTGTTTGGCGCAATCGTCGAGATATTGACAGGAGTAAAATTCACAATAAATGATGCAGGAAGGCCGCTCACAGAGAAAGTTATGTTTGATGCATTTATGTTCCCGAAAGAGGTGACATTAAAAGAGCCGACCTGTTGTGTCTCGCCGTCGCCGACTATGCCTGTAATATTGGTTTGCGGGACTTCTATTATGG
>JAIVYS010000073.1:0-5146 GCA_048635325.1 Candidatus Bathyarchaeota archaeon | reverse complement strand
TTACCTGCCAAAAGGAGCGGAGCGACTTCTGGTCAGAGTGCAGCCCGTTGTTGGCCTTGTGTTTAGGAATAACCCATTTAAAAGCTGGTTAACCCGATAGGAGCAAGGCACGGTGTGCCGTAGCGTTTTTACCCGTTTTAAGGTGTCTCACTTCACGTAATACACGAACCGGCCCCGGGTTCTATTCATTTGTATCTCGCGTAAAGGACTGAGCTGCCACTAGGAACCGTACATACAACGAGCCAATATTCTTAACTAGGTGCTCAGAGTACTCCAACTGGTTTGCGTATCTGACAGAATGGTCGGATATATCAAGTTCAATCTTATCCTCACTTTTCTCTATAATATTATCCAAAGTAACACCTGAAATTGTCTGGTCTGACAAAGTGCATGTAACCTTTACCCTTGCATCTTCTCTAATATCTAATCTTTCAATTGTAGCATTAAAAGAAATTTCTTCACCATCAATATATATCGTTAACTTAATCAAAGAAGTATTATACGGTTCAAGAAAATCTACATTAATGCCCCAGACCCAACCATTTACTTCTGAATTTTGCTCAACATACTTGTGATTGAATGTTGGGTATTCTTCATAGGGTCTAAGTGACCACGCCCTACAACTACCAGTAGCGTAAGAAGAAATTGGATAATTGCAACCAGTCCCTATAATTACAACCTTATCCCGATTATTTTTTATGGATATATGCTCCCCGATTCCTTTATCTTCAACATCATACAATTTAATAGTTATGAAAACATTGTTGAAATCATAAGTATTTCCGGTAATTGTAATACCTCCACATGCAGAATGTTCACATTTTTGTGTTGTGAAATTAAAATAATCTGCTGTATTCTCCTTATCATCATCACAAGTTCTTGGACAATCCGAACTTTTAAAATTATCTACTCTTGCAGTAGCAGAACTTGAACCTTCACAAGAAGTAACTTCTCCTTCGTATTCACCTTCTTCGCAAATTCCGTTATTTGCGCAAGGAGTTATATTTCTAAATTCACAATTGAAGTCTGTTTCAAGACCACATATGGCTTCAACACACAAGTCATTTGTTTTACAAAAGTCCATTATTTTTTTAGTACATACATTACATTCGATAGGGCAACAATACGAATCAGATGAATCTAACCAGTCAACTGCACAGTTATTTGATTCATCACATAAAAAACCATTTAATTCCCTACAATTTTTTCTGATTTCTGGTATTGGGTTATCGTTATTTTCCGGAATACTCTCTGTTTGATTTGTATTCGCTTTTTTAATGATGCAAACTACTTCTTGTGTCTTTTTATCAATCCATACATTCAATTTGGTGTTTGTATCTGGATCGGTAAATTTTACATTCCAATATGCCTTGATTGGAATTGATGGATGGCATTCATTTCGTATTTCATCAATTATAGATGCAATAGTTTCGTTTGATAAGCTGACCGCAGTAATTTCTGCTTCGGGATACTTGCTTAGAAAGTCCTGTCCTTGTTGGGTTTGTTTAACCAATTCGGTTATATCACCATCATTACCAACACAACCACTAATGAATAAGATAAATATGATTAAAATAAGAAATATGGTTTTTGATGCCATCATAACACGATATAGTGTTGTTCTTCTAATTTAATAATGCTTCGCTTGACACGATTGATGTCGTACAGCGCACTATTCGTTTACCCCACTCAAACCCTGCTTTGACCGATAATCCTTTATCGCTTCCCTTAGCGCATCCACTGCAATGTTTGAGCAGTGCATCTTTACCTGTGGAAGCCCCTCAAGCGCTTCTGCGATATCCTCGCGCGTTATCTTTTCTGCTTCATCAAGCGCCCTTCCTTTTGCAAGCATTGTAGTCATTGAAGATGTAGTGACTGCAGCCACGCAGCCATAGGTCTTGAACTTAATATCAGCTATCTTGTTGTCTTCTACTTTTATGGTGATTTTCGTCATATCTCCGCAGTGAGGGTTTCCAACCTCGCCGGTGCCGTCAGCTTCTTCAATTTCGCCGACATTTTTTGGGTTTTGAAACAAATCCATGATTTTCTTAGAATACATTATTGCACCTCTTTTACAGGGCTCATTTTTCTAAGATTTTCAACGATTTTAGGAAGAACTAAAATCACATGCTTTATGTCTTCCTCTGTGTTGTATCTTGATAGCGAGAACCGTATTGAGCTGTGGGATATTTCAGGGCTCCTGCCGATAGCCATCAGCACATGGCTTGGCTTTAAGTCGTGCGCTGTGCAGGCAGAGCCTGTGGATGCGCCGATTCCTTTTGAGTCAAGCAAAAGTATTATTGATTCGCCTTCTATGTTGCCAAAAGATATGTTTGCATTGTTTGGCAGGCGCAAGTTTCCGCGCGGCCCGTTCAGCTTTGTGTGCGGTATGGCATTTTCTATCCCATCAATAAGCATATCGCGCAAGCGCGCCATATTTTGCGCGTCTTTTTCCATGCTGGCATGCGCAACTTCAGCAGCTTTTGCAAACCCTGCAATACCCGAGACATTCTCTGTTCCGGGGCGAATCTTTTTTTCATGCGCGCCTCCGAACATCAAAGGTGCGATTCTTGTGCCCTTTCTGATGTAGAGCGCGCCAACACCTTTTGGCCCGTGGATTTTGTGTGAATTGATTGTAACTAAATCCGCTTTTGTTTCTTCAACATTAACAGGGCTTTTTCCGTAGGACTGGACCGCATCAACATGAAAAAGCGCATTGCTTTTTGATTTTATGATTTCTCCGGCTTCGCTTATCGGCTCAATGGTTCCTATCTCATTATTTGCATGCATTATGCTTACAAGAATGGTGTCTTTGCGAAGGTTTTTTTCAAGTTCCGCGAGATCAATAAACCCTTCATGGTTCACGCCAAGATATGCTACTTCAAACCCCTTTTTTTCAAGCGCAGCAAATGCACTTAATACCGAGGGGTGCTCGATTTTTGTTGTGATGATATGCCTGCCGCGCCCTGTGTTTGCGCGCGCAGCGCCGAGAATGGCAATGTTGTTTGACTCAGTCCCGCCGGATGTGAATACAAGTTCTTCAGGGGTTGCGCCAATTGTTTTTGCAAGTGATGCGCGCGAAGCCTCAAGAACTTCTTTTGCCTTTTGCCCTAAAGTATGCAGAGAGGATGCATTGCCGTATTCTTCACCCATATATTTCAGGGCAACTTCAGCAGCCTGCGGGCATACCTGCGTTGTGGCAGCATTGTCAAGATACACATAAGGCATAATTTATAACAGCGTTATTACTTTATAAATTTGACTAACGAGCATGATTTTCTGACAAAGCAACCCAAACCTTTCTGTTTCTTGGCCCGTCAAATTCTAAGAAAAAGACTTTCTGCCATGTGCCCAGGGCAAGATTGTTATCCTTTATTATTATGGTGACTGAGCTTCCCATCATGCCTGCTTTTATGTGCGCAGGGGAATTTCCTTCTGCGTGCGCATAGTTTTCATTGCCAGGGACAATCCGGGACAGCGCGCTTAGAATATCTTTTTTTACATCAGGGTCAGCACCTTCATTTATGGTAATGCCTGCTGTTGTGTGGGGCACAAAAGCTGTGAGAGTTCCATCATTAATTCCTGAATTCAAAACTATTTCGGAAATCTCTTTTGATATATCTACAAGCTCTTCTTTTTTGTTGGTTTTTATGATGAATTCGTGCATAGTATCACAGTGAGGGTGCGCAGCAAAGCATAGTTAACTATATATACGGAGAGCCTATATAATACTCTTTGAGATACATGATGAAACAAAAAACAGATGATGCACAGGATGATTTTGAGGTCGTTCCGCTTACTCCGTTACGGCGCCTTGAGAAAAGATTGGACTCGATTGAGACAACAAAGACAACCCAAAACCTCGAGCGGTTTATTGACAAGATTCTTGACATGGTTGAATTGAACCAGAAAATAGTTGATGAGGTTGTCAAGGCAAACCAGGGGCTAAGGGAGGACATGGCTGTTCTTATAGGCAAGATGAATGTTAATCAGGAAAGGCTATCAGAATTTATAGGTATCTTGCGTGATGCCAGCGAGTCCGAGTTTGAAGGCAATGATTCTAAAAGTATGGCCGATGCCATGAAGCCGTATTTTGAAAAGATGAATGAGGCAACATCAAAGACACTTGAAGTGAACAGTTCTCTTGCAGATACTCTTGCATCTCTTGACAGGAATGTGAGGAAGCTTGCGCCAAATGCGTCTTCAGGCATAACGTCATCAATTTTGGCTAGAAGGGCAGCAAACGGATAATACACCGGTAGAAAATTATATATAGTGGTTCTGTATCATATATTATCATCAGGGTGAGAAAAACATTATGAAACTCGGAGCAAGAAACATGGAGTGGCTTTTCATAGCTGCTTTGGTGATTATAACAATCACTGAATTTTTGATGCTTGGAGGGGGCATGATGTCCAGTACACCCCAGACAACAATGATTGCAATGGGCCTTCTCATGGTCTCTGCAGCACAGATTATAACCGCGATACTTTTGATCAGGATATACGATAAATTAGATAAGTGAGGTAAGATTATGAAAAATATGAATATTATGTTTGGAAAAAGAAAAGGTATAACACCTGTCATTGCTTTGGTTTTGCTTCTTATGATGACTGTTGCAGCAGCCGGGATGGCATATATATGGTTCCAGGATGTTCAGCAAGAGACACAGGATAGTGTGTCAGACAGTCTTACACAGAGAACTGATCAGATGGCAGGGGCCGTTGTGATAGATGCTGTTTATGAAGATACAAATGTCGCACAGGTTGCAGTTAGAAACACAGGGAGCGTGACATTTAGTACTGATGTGATTGTTTATGTCGGGTCGACACCCTGCGCTACAGCCAATGTAAACAATCCAACAGAGTCTGCTGTTGTGGCCTGTGGTGTACAAGACTTAACGGATGATATTGTTATTCGTGCAATACCGCCACAAGGTTCTGCAATATATGTTACATGTGATATTCGGCCATTAGGTGGCGGAACAAATGATGATTACTGTAACCTCTAAACTGAACCGAAATTGTTGAACTAACAGAGTCCTGATATTGTCTGCGAACGCCAGAAAGAGTTGCTTTATGCGAGCTGGCGTTTGTAGATCTACAAATCAATTGCTGTTTGAATCTGTTTTACTTCCCATTTATCT
>JAIVYS010000072.1:0-5154 GCA_048635325.1 Candidatus Bathyarchaeota archaeon | reverse complement strand
ACTGTGAATAAATACAATTTCCCGAAGCTTGGCGGTGGGGCGAACAGTTCTGCTATGGCAAAGAAGGTTGTTTCTGCAAACAAAAAAGCAGTTGATGATTACAAGGCAGGTGAGGCAAAATCGCTGAACTTTCTTATAGGGCAATTGATACGCGAATCTAAAGGCTCAATTGACGCAGAAGGCGCAAAGAAAGAGATACTTAAGCAGATTGGCTAACCGATTGGCAGAATGCACATTGGCTCGAATTCTGTTCCAATGGCTTTTTTTACAGCATCATCATCGAACGCCCCGATAACAACGGTTCCGAGATTGAGCGCGACCGCCTCAAGAGAAATATTCTGGTACGCGCTCCCGACCTCCATGTGCACATAGCGCATCCCGCGCTCGCCAAAGCGCGCGGTTGTCCTTGAGCATTCTGCCATGATTATTATGCAAAGCGGTGCATCGCGCACAAACATGTATTTGCCGCATGCAATGCCGATCTTTTCTGTTGCGTCTTTCTCGTTCACCAGCTCAAGGGCGTGGCTATCGGGCCGGTATTTGTAAATACCTTGTGCAAGCCCCTCTACATTTTTTGCAGAAACAAATGTCTCAAGCGGGTAGGTCGCACCTGCTGAAGGGACGCTACGATGGGCTTCATCTGTTTTCCCTTGCGCAGACCATAGAAGTTGTGACAATTCCTTGAGTGAAACCGAGTGCTTCCAGCCTGCCCTTTTCGAGCGGCGGGCTTTTATGGCGCCCTCAAGAGGCATTCCTGATTCTTTGGGTGCTTTTTCAAGAGGGATTATTTTTGCCATATTCTTATGTTGCAAGACAGAAATAAAAAGGCAATCTTTCGGCAAGCCACACCCCAAACATTTAAATAAGTAAAAAAAGAAGTCTTTTTGCCCGAAACGGGCACAAAAACTAAAAGGACTTGTATATATCTACGATCCAAAGGTTTTTGAACCAAAAAGTAGGTGAGGCAAATGGTAGACTTTCAGACAGTGAAGTCCGAAGAAATTGCATTTGGGAACAATAACTTCCTTGAAATTGCACGAAAAAAGGCAGTGACAGAAAGCGGAGAGAATGAGTTCATCTCAATCTCGAGAGGTTTCTACACTCCTGAAAAAGAAAAGAGATTCAAAAAATCAATCGCAGTGCCTGTTGAGAAAGAAGTCGTTGACGCAGTCATTGAAGCAATGAAGAAAATCTCTGAGTAAGAATTACTTTTTCTTTGCCCGGTTTCGGCCGGGCAGCTTCTTACACCCTATAAAAAACTTAACAGCAAAGTAGCCGTATGATTAACATAATCTTTCTCGGCACAACATCCGGTGTGCCGACGCGCGCACGAAACCTGCCGTCCGTTTTCCTAAGGTATGGCAAAGAAAGGATTCTATTTGACTGCGGCGAGGGAACACAGCGCCAGCTTATGATAAAGAACCTCAAGTTCATGAAAATAACGCGCATCTTCATATCCCACTGGCATGCTGACCACTTTGCAGGGCTTCTCGGGCTTGTGCAGACAATGGAGCTTGAAGGAAGGCGCGAGCCTTTGTTCATCTACGGACCCCACAAGACAAACGAGTTCTTTGAGCAGTACATAAGTGTGGGTTATTTTGACCACGACTTTGAGATATCTGTAAAAGCCCTTGACGAGGGCGACATCGTAAAATGTGAGGGATACAAAGTAATGCCTTTTCGTGTCGAGCACGGGATTCCTGCACTCGGCTATGTTTTTCATGAAGATGAAAAAGTCAGGGCAGATATGAAGAAAGCTGCTGCATTCGGCCTGACCACAAGCCCGAAAATCGGGAAGCTCAAATCAGGAAAGGAAGTTGTGCACAACGGAAAAACTATAAAGCCTGAAGATATTTTGATGCGAAGCTCCGGCAAAAAAATTGTCTATACAGGGGACACAAGATATACTGAAAACATTGTGAAATTTTCTGAAGGCGCAGATATTTTGATATCTGACTCAACCTTTTCCGCGGACTTCGAAAAGAGGGCGCACGGGTTCAAGCACATGACCTCTGAGCAGGCAGCAAAGATTGCAAAAAAGGCGAATGTGAAAAAGCTTGTCCTGACCCATATTTCAAGAAGGTATCAGGAAACAAAGGGCGGGGAGAAAGCGCTTCTCACTGATGCAAAAAAGATTTTCAAGAACACCGTCCTTGCAGAGGACTTTATGGAAATTGAATTGAAGTAGATTATTCCGCTTTCTTTGCATAAATCAGTATCACAAAAAGCGCGACCATTACAATAAAAATCAGGTTGTTTGAGTCAAGCCAGTAAAAGCCGTCAAACAGTTCCTCTCCTTTTGCAGCTATAATAATGATTATTGCGCCTGCAATTACTGCAATGCTGCTCTTGTCGCCATCGCCGCCGCCCTCTGTTAGCTTCTTGGCAACTAAAAGAATGAACATCACTACAAACAGGATTAATATGAGGTTGAGGTTCTGCCAGAAAAAATCCACAAAATCGCGTGATGATGCTGCAAAAAGACCTATTGCAGCAGATATCATGGCATTCACATTCTTTTGATTGCCAAATGGGTTTGTGTAGTTCATGATGCCGTAGACTATTGCAAACATTAGAAAGAACGGCAGTATGAACTGGCCTATGGGTGAGTATTCAAGGTATGAGGGGTCTAGTAAAAGGGACATGATAATCACATGGCATTCAGTATTCATATATCTTAACAAAAGTCAGTAGGATCGCCTTCCTCGCCTGACGGCAGGCCGTCTTCAGTCCACATGTTAAATGGTGTTGGCTGCGATTCAACATCACTATACACTTCCTTTAAATACAAGTCCATTCCAGTCTTGTTCGGGAACCCGTCAAGAGCCCGCTTTGTAACGCACGAGTGCGAGTCCGGGACTGTAGTTGTGCGGTATTGTGCCTTCTTTGTTGTGATGTATGAATAATCAACATGCATTTTCATGAAAAGGGTTGTTGTTGTGTCAATGTTTCCCTCATACTTGAACGTACACTTCAGGATAGCCATCTTGTCCAGATCATTTGGAGGTATTGTAAGGCATATGTCTTTCTCGCCGCCATCATATTTTCTTTTAAATGTGCACGTAATGCCAGGAAACGTTTCCGTCCCACCATCATTTTTGGCAAGAGTGGTGTAAAAGCTTTTAGTTGCGTCATGTGGTGGTTCCGCGTAAATATTATTTGCAAGATACTTGCATGTTGAGCCTACAGGGCATGTAGAGTCTACACTCGCTGGCGGAAGTGCATTAAAGGCACAATTAGCAGCTATTATTGAAATATCTCTGAAATTAGCATTTCTTTCAATGTATATATCATCTGGCCTTTTGATAACTGCTGTCCCTGGACCTATGTTTGACACACTGTAAAACACAGTGAACTCGTTTTCATTGGGATCTCCACTGGGGGGCAATCTAACCGGTTGCTCCTCTGGCACAGAGCGTATAGTCAGCTTCAGTGGTCCTTCGCTGCTTGTCGAGTCTTCTGTGTGAAATGTAAGCTTGCGGTTCTTTGCAAGCTCCAGGTAATAATCAGGATCAATAAGCTCAAGGTTGTATGTTGCGTCAACATTGTAGTCATAGGTAATTGTTGCATTAAGCTTCTGCGTGCCATAGCATTCCGGAGAGTCTACGTCAAAAAAGTATTCATCAAGCATGTTGGGTTCAAAGTTTTCAGATGGTGTTTTTTCCGGGTTGTCAATTTTTGGATTATCACAAAACTTATAGTGGGCATCCAGTACAGGGGTTGACTCAAAATACAAGTGTAGTATGTCTGGATTTTTGGCATTCTCTATGTCTGCATCAGGCTTTGTATATCTGTGGTATGTTCCAAGGTTCTCGTCCTCAACTGCGACCTCTATTCTCTTGAGTGTTGCTGCTCTTTTGCCTTTATTCGTCACCTGTACATCAAAGGTAACAGGGCTCCCGGGAGGGGCTGCTTTCTCAAGCACTGTTGCCTTGGTTATTTCGAGAGCATAAGGCGAGGTTTGGCGTCCTTGTGCCATAGTCTCGTTCTTATAGCCATACTCCTGCTCGTACCACAGGCGCGGGTTTGAAAGCATGAGCCAGATGTTGCCTATGCCTGAAGAGGTCTCGTTCTTTATCCCTGTGTTATCTGTAAGGTCAGCATAAGTTCCTGCAATCTCTGCATCTGCAACTGCAAATATGGCGAGGCCTGCAATAAAGTTCATTGCAACCCCGCCGACTGCAAGCATCATGATGCAGCCCTTCCAGTCAGCGCCTGCAAACATGAGCGCAATGAAAACCCAAAGTATCCATGTGGCTGCTAGTTCGAGGCTGGAGAAAGCTGATAATGGGAGAAGGTCTACAGATATTATTTCAGCAAGAGAGTATATAGTTACAGGAAACCCTTGCAGCATGTCGCCATAAAGCCAATACAATACTCCTGTGATAATACATAAGATAATTGCTTCTATCCAGCGCTTGGCAAAAAAACCTAAATAAAGAGCAATCGCAATAAGTGCAAAAGCAATCAACCAGTTATCATCAAGAAATATAGCAGCAGGCCATAAAAGCAGTACACGTATTACTAAGTCTATCAGTACGCTTCCTCCTGCCCTGTCATCTTTGTCTTCTGCCATGTTATTGCCTTTAGTTATGAATATGTTCTAAGTGTCTTGATTTTCTAAGTCGCTATTGCTTCTTCAGCTTCCTCATTATTTTCATCATCATCTGTTTTTTTCCTTCTAACTTTTTGATTCTTGATATCATGGTAACAGTAGAAACATTAAGTTGATGCGCCAAGTGTCTTGCAGATTGTCGAGCATCAACTAGTAGATGTTTTAGGATTTTTTCATCTTTTTCGTCAAAATCCATATGTTTTATAAGTTAAATAATTATTTAAGAATTTACTAAATTACTATACAATCATGAGGTTTATACTAATTATTCTTTGTATTCATCAAACTTTAATAAAAAGGGCTAAAGCCCTTAAATATCAATAGATTTTCCATAACCCAGGCATTAATGCCTGGGTTACGGAAAACCCCACCCCCATCGGGCTTTAGCCCGGATTTATGAATTAATCAAGCTAATTATAGATAGCCAAATAATTACTAAATTATTATTATTTTGGCTATATCGAAATATTTATTAACTATGGATTATCGTAAAATAATTACTTATGAAAGAAATAACAAATGATCCGAATCTTGTCGCT
>JAIVYS010000071.1:0-5282 GCA_048635325.1 Candidatus Bathyarchaeota archaeon | reverse complement strand
GAAACAAAACATATCATCTGTTCAACCAATGGATTCAAAGGCTTATCTCGATAGTCGAGGTCTCTTAAGTTTGCCAAAGCAGCATCATTCATCAATCTTGCAGCATCTGGCTCGCCCATTTGTTCAAGTAGCATAGCATAAGACATACAAGCTGCTTCAGGTCTTATCTTCTGAACTTTTTCAGGTACAAACGTTCCAGGAACGTATTCCCCATCATCTATTTCATACCAAAGATCAGGTGCTGTTCCATGGATTGGCTCGAACATAGAAGGCAATATCCCCGTAGGATTTATATTTCCTGAGACTGCTGAACCAATTCCTCCTTGGAGAATTGCCCCTGCATCGGTTCCAATATCGCCAAACATATTTTCTGTAAATATAACATCAAACTGCTCCGGCTTCTGGAGCATCTGCATCAAAAAATTGTCAATATGCATATATCGAACATCAATATCTTCATGTTCGGACTTAATCTCTTGATATACTCTTTGCCACGGCGCACCGGCATATGTCAGAACATTTGTCTTAAAAACAACGTGTACTGTTGGCTTGTCAGCTTTTTCTCTTGCAATTGCTCTTTGCACCGCAAAGTCTGCCAGCCTTCTGACGCCCTTGTATGTGCATTTCATTATCTGGTATCCTGCTTCATGATCTGTGCCTTTGTTTTCAATCCATCCAGCATCCACATACAATCCTTCGGAGTTTTCCCTGCAAATTTCAAAATTAATGTCATTATGGTCTTTTCCAACAAGAACAGATGGAACGCCTTCAGGCAAAACAACAGGCCTCAAATTAACATACTGGTCAAAATCCTGCCTAATTTTCAGCAAAATACCTACTTCCAGTTTGCCTGGCTCTATTTTTGTCGGGTCGCCTATAGCACCAAGAAATATTTGATCGTATTTTTTTAGTACATCCAGTTCAGTTGAACCTAATTCCGTTATGCCCTTGTCCAAGAAGTAATCTGCGTTATAAGGATACTCTGTATGATCGATGGTTTTTGTCAGTCTGCCTTTTAATGCATCAGCAAGCTGTAGCGCCGCTTTTGTAACCGTAGATCCGTTCAAATCACCGGGAATTACTGCAACACGATAATTAGTCATATTATCCCTTAAATCCGCACTAACAAGTCAATAAGATAGAATATTTATAAACCTTGCCCTTGTCACTATTAGAGATTAATAACTATTTACAATATGTTTTCGCCAAACTATTTAACCCCCAAACAACAACTATTCTCATGACCGAATACATTATGGCAATAACAACTGTAAAGGATGACAGCGAGGCACAAAAAATCGTTGATATTGTGCTTCACAAAAAGCTTGCAGCGTGCGCGAATGTAATCTCTGGCGTGCAAAGCAAGTACTGGTGGCGCGGCAAAATAGAAACTAAGAATGAAAAAATAATATTTTTCAAAACAAGAAAATATCTTGCTGAAAAGCTAAAGGAGCTTGTTTTGATAAACCACTCATCAGATATTGCTGAATTCATTGTGGTGCCGATAATAGATGGCAGCATGCATTATTTCAGCTGGATAGACCAGGAAGTTGAAAGACAGTCTGACTAAGAAAAATACCTTGCCTGCTTTCGTGCCTGATTTTCGTGCGCAATCGTCTTGACTGATGTAAGCTTTTTCTTTACATCTTCCATGACAAATTCAGGAACGCTCTGATTCGGTATCAGGCTCATCACAGGCATATCTTGTGCCTTTCCATATACCGGCATGATATGCGACATGAAATGTTTGGTTTCATGCCCTTCAGAAGTGCATACCGGAGAAACAACAACATATCCTGTAGCGCCAAGCCTTGATTTCATGCGCGAGGCAATCTCTGCGATAAAGTCAGCATATGTTGAGCGCTCAATATCAGTCATGGATTCAAAGCCCTCGTTGTGGCGCCTGCATAACACAGTCACATGGCCTATGGCTTTGGGCATTACATCAAGAACAGCAACAAAATCATCGTTCTCGTGCACAACCCTTGCCGGCACAGTGCCGTCAACAAGTTTGCAGACCATGCAATCGCCTGCCTTGAGCACATCGTAATGAGGATGTTTCTGCTCCTGCGGCTCTGTGCTTTCGAACGGGACTGTGTGGTATGTGTCCTGTGGCACAGGCTGCTTTGCACGAGAAACCGCCTGCAGATAACTCCCATCGTAATTTTTCTTTTCAGCTACAGAAGCGTTTGGCATCAAAAAAGTCACCAGAGAATATTGTTTTCATGGCTTAATATAATTATAGGGTGAGGGCCGGGGCTCGAACCCGGGTATGGAGATCCACAGTCTCCAGGACTGACCAGCTATCTTACCCCCACCATTTTTAATGAGTGAGCCCGAAATTGGTATGCTCGTCTCAATTTCGAGGCGAACCATTAAAAAGCTTGAAAATTCGAACCCATATCCTTTGTTGAATTTTCATGATTTTTTGTAGAATACATCTTGTAGTACAACTTATTAAAAAGTTGCCTAATTAGGCGGTAGCGGGTTTCCTGCCGGATTATCCGGGCCAACCAACTCTTTCATGCTTGCGCGCTTCACTATAACATCATCTGCAAGAAATAATGTGTTTTCCAAGGGCTCGAATGCAATCCCTCCTGAAAGAATTGGCTCAGTATAATCAGTGTATTTTATCAAAAGAACACCGTCAAGATAAACATTAATCAGGTTATTGTAGCCGCGTATCTCCACACTGTGCCACCCCGGACCGACATAGGTCTTTATTTCAGAAAGCTGATGGAATTGCCCTTTGTACTCTTTCTGCAAATATACTTTGTTGTTCCCTATGCCGACAAAATAGCGCATTACCCCTTCAGGGCTGTCCTTTTTCCTGTAGTTGAAATGCACAACTCCCTGCATTATCCTGAAACTGGACTTGAATGTGTAATCATCCCATTTGCTATCCATAAGCGTCGCCCATGAGTGTCCTATGCCCTGTAACATCATATTTGTCTCTCCCGAGACAACGCTCCAGGGTGCGATAGGCTCGCCGTTTTCATCAGAAAAAGCCCATTTATTGATACCCATCTCAAAATCCTCAAAAAGATACTGCAACGGCACATTTTTGCAGTGCTGCATATCATAATCAAAGAAGTCTTCGGTATTCGGATTCTGGTCGTCGCATATGGGGCAGTCCTGTGCGCAGTTAGAATGGTGCTCACCCTGCGTACACACATTATCGCCGCAGCAGGTTGGAAGAGCGTTATATATGCATGAGCCGTCATCACAATGTGCAGAAAAACAGTTTTTGTATAAGCAGTCTTCATTATATTTACACTCATTTTTTGTGCAGCCGCTTGAGAGAACAACGCTGGCAACTAAAAACAGTGTGAGAATAAGTCCGGAGAGCTTCATGCTCTATTTGTGGCTCTAACTTCCATATAAAGTTTTCGCATTACTCGGCTTCTTCTTCACCGGATATCTGCTTTTTCCGCTCATCCGGCAGGCAGTTAAAGCAGGTGTCATAGCGCACGCCCTTGTATTTCTTTTTGCAGATCGGGCACAACTCCATTCCGTTCATGCTGGCAAAATTGCACCTTCTGCAAAGAATCATTATGTCTTCAGGCAAGCACTTTTTGTAGCGCTCTATTTTCGGCTTTGAATAGACTTCATACTCTTTTGCAATCTTTTCCTGCACTTTTTCATTGTCAGCGAAATTATCCCAATTGATTTTTGACTGTTCTTTCAATAGTTCGCGCAATAACTTCCTGATTTTGGACGCTTCGGTGCGCTTGAGCCCTAGAAATTTCCCGACATCCTGCCACTTAAGCTCCCAGATGTCTTTACTATCATAATGTTTGAGTACCTTTAAAATCGGCTCAGAAAGAATGCTTTCTTCTTCTGAAAGGAATATTGAAACCTCTTCCGCACCCGGCTTCTTGATGTTGTATTCTGCCTTGAATTTCTCGAAGCGAAACTCATTTATGGGCACAATCTGGTTCTCTTCTGTTTCCCTGTGCCTGACTGCAAGAAGTTCCTTTGCGCCGCACCATGCGCACGCACTGTCCTCTTTGATTATTTCCTTGCGCTTCTTTTTCCATTCCGAGTCTTTGAAGTATTTGGGCATAATACATATCTTGCGCTTAGAAACTTTATGTATTAAGGGCTAATAACACAGCACTACCCGAAAAGCCATCTCCAAATCGAACTAGGCTCAGGTACTTTGTTATAAAACACTGCATAAACTGGATAATGGTCTGAAACCGCCACAGTTTCGTCATATGTCAAGCCATACTCTGTGTCAAACCTGAACACTCCGGAGTCTCCTGTAAAATAAGGCTCTACAGCGCTCGTAAAGATAATGCGGTCGTATGCGCAGTCTGTGGACTTAGTTGTGGTGTCTACGCTGTTGCCGATTGCCCAGAAATAGTCGCTGCTTCTCAAAAGAGTGTGTTCATCATCCTCGTCAAAGTAGTTGCAATCAGCGTTCAGGTCGCCCAATACAATAAAATCATTCTCTCCTGTGAATACAGCCTGCGCACTTTCAACCACCGCAGGCAATGCATCAATTTCCTGTGTTGCTTCGTCAGGGTCTGTGTGGATTGATATTAAGACAAAAGTACGGTTGTTGTCTAATATTCTGAACCTTGCGAT
This sequence comes from Candidatus Bathyarchaeota archaeon, assembly GCA_048635325.1. GTDB lineage: Archaea > EX4484-52 > EX4484-52 > EX4484-52 > B79-G9 > JAFCBV01. The sequence goes on along the minus strand of JAIVYS010000071.1, from coordinate 689 downwards.
ATATGGTTCCCTGTGGAACGGGTCTCCTGCTGGCTCAGGATAAACATAGGGGGTTTCTATTTGTTCTAAAGTCTGTGTGTTGTAAATATATGCATACTGTTCTTTGTACGATGTCCTGCCAAGGCGCGCGCTTACAATAAATGTATAATTCGACGTGTTGCCTGAATTTACTGTATCAAGCAGTTTTGGCAGGGCTGTCCCTGAAGCATCCCTGATTTCCTGAACAGCAACAATGTCAAAGTTCCTGATAGTCTTTGACAACACATCCATGACCTCTGGCTTGCTTGCCTTTGTTACGCCAAATATCTGGATGTTGAATGCGGCTATGCTGATTGTGTTCTCTGATGCCGCCCCGTGTTCGGAAAGTCCACCTACACACCCAGAAACTATAACAGAAAGAAGCGCAATATAGAATATTGCCGGCTTTCTCAGGAAGGCGAAGAAGTGCATAGTAAAATATAGCAGGCCATTATTAATAACAGGTAAGCCTTTTCAGGTGTGCCGCAAGCGCGGTTGGGCTATGACAAAGCATTCCAATACTTAAATAAATTCAACCCAAACAATGCCTGTGGCTCTTATGAATGAAAACGCAATCCCTCTAAAGAAAACCGGCCCTGTAACATGGGAAATTGAAAAGACAGGTGCAATGCGCGTTCCTGCAAAGATTTTTGCATCTGACGCTCTTGCTG
>JAIVYS010000070.1:0-5282 GCA_048635325.1 Candidatus Bathyarchaeota archaeon | reverse complement strand
ATAAGCTCACAGATGAACAGAAAAAGTATCTTGGAAGCTGGAGGGAAGGGACGTAATCTTTACCTCCCCTCCAAAACTGATTATTTAACTTTTACCTTTTTCTCTTTTTTGCTGCAGGCTTTCTCTTGACTACTTTTTTCTTAGTCACCTTTTTCTTTACTGGTTTTCTCTTGGCAACTTTCTTTTTTGCTGCAGGTTTTCTCTTGACTACTTTTTTCTTAGTCACCTTTCTCTTTACGGGTTTCTTTTTGACTACTCTTTTCTTTGCTGCTGGTTTTTTCCTGACTACTTTTTTCTTAGTCACCTTTCTCTTTACGGGTTTTTTCTTGGCAACTTTCTTTTTTGCGGCGGCCATAACATCTCCCCTGTTTTTTTGAAAGCGCTGTAAAATAAATCATAAAATTTTATTATTAATACAGCGCTCCACTAAATAAAATGTGCACAAGGGGTATATATAAGTTATATTTTTCTGTTTTGAGTGCAGATACAAAAAGTTTAGAAGAAAATTCCTGAAAAAATATTTTTTTCTTGCACCAATACAAAAAAAGCCGCGTATTAAAAATTTTTACTGGTTGAAAAACGGTTTTTTAACATAACTTTTCAAGCACTTCTTCCGGCGCGCCCTCTCTGGATGCATCAATAACAATGTGCGGCTCACGTATTGGCTCCCACAACTTTTTTATCCTGCGATATATTTCAATGCTGTTTGCATCCGACGCATCCTGTTTAGCAGACCGTTCCTTCATGTGCCCCAGAACTTTTTCCTCGTCAAGTATGCACTCGACAATAAAAAACTTTTTTCCTGTTCGAGCAGTAACATCTCCTGCCCTGTCACGAAGGCTTTGAAGATAAAAATTTGCGTCAAGAATTACAGCCTGTCCTTTGATAAGAAATTTTTTTGCGCGCAAAAACATTTCATTGTAGACCTGCTCTTTTTCGTCTTCAGTATATTTTGGCTCGGCAAACATTTCCTTGCGGATAACATCTGTCCTCAGAATTATTGCGCCGGTTTTTTCAGCAACCTTTCGCGCAAGGGTTGTCTTGCCTGTTGCAGGAAGGCCGGAAAATATTATAAGCATAAGAATACTTCCTGCTGCAAAAATAAATATAGAGAAAAAACCGGTTGTACCTATCTTGCGCCGAGAGCTTCCTTTTCCCTTCGCATTTTCTCGGATGCTGCAAAGGATGCATTTGTATCGCCCTTGTATGCACCCATTATCTCATCTGAAAGGCACATCCACGCATTCTTCTTTGTCCTGTTTGACTTCTGGTATGTTCCCTGGGAAAGATGACGCAATGCAAGGTCAACGCGCCTCTGCGGCGAGGTCACAACACCCTCGCGCGCCATGATGCCACCGCGCTGGTATGTCAGAACCTCTTCAAGAGGTGCAGAGTTCTCAACTGCCCTGACAAGAACCTCAACCGGATTTTTCTTTGTCTTTGCCTCAATGTCCTTGAATGCAGAAATAATGATATTATTCACTATGAATGTCTGCCCTGTGTTTCGCCCTGATGTAAACCTGTGCTTTCGCCCGCGGTGCCCTGCAACAAAAAGCTTGTTCATAAGGCGCTCGACAACATGCATCTTTGACTTGTGGTACTGCTTTTTTGCATGCCTGCCCCCGCTTCTTGGAACAACCACGGGTGTAAGTGTTATGTAATCTACAAGGCCTTTGTCGTTCACTGTCACAGCCTGCGTATCCCACTGCCCGAAAAGCTTTGGTTCAAAATCATCCATAATTATCACTTGCTTGTCCTCTTGAGCTTGCCCTTAATCAAATGGTGCAGTGTAAGGCCATTCACAGAAATAACCTTGTACCTCACTCCTGAAAGGTCTCCTGTTGACCTTCCCCTTGAGCCATGAATGCCTGCAATAGTTACTTCATCATGTTCCTGTATCTGGTTTATTGCGCCTGATTCCGGGCAAAATGCAGTGACCTGCTTGCCGTTCTTGATAAGCTGGACACGCACACATTTTCGCATGCCTGAATTCGGCTGCTTTGCCTCAAGCTGGCGCTTCTCAAGCACTATGCCTTTGGCTTGCGGGCTTCCCTTAATTGGGTCGCTCTTGATTCTAAGCCCAAGTGCCCTGCGCTTGTATAGTGTGGACTTCCACCGTCTCTTCTTTGTGGCTTTTACCACATTTCTTGCTGCACATAATCCAGGTGTCATAATATCAATCATATATCCTTCAATAAAGGCAAAATCGGTTTTGCCGTGTGTTCTAACCATTAAATGCGGAATATTTAAATATCTTGTTTTTCGCCTACTTTCTTATTCCAAACACTGCAACGGAAAACGGCTTTCTGCAAATTGAGCCAAGCTCCTTGCTCGCCAGGGAGAACTTATGGGCTTCTGTACCCGAAAGAGGTGCATAATGCCCTATTCTTTCTGCAAGTTCCTGCGGGCAATTGGATGCCATAACAACTAATGAAAGCTCACCTGCCATTAGCGCCCTAAGTGTCTCATCAGAGCCTAATACGGCCTTGTTCGCTTCAACTGCATTTTTTATTGCCTTTTCAATATCAGCCATTAACAGCACCTTGGTTCTATTCTTTAATCTTTAACTTGATGGTTCCTGTTCCGACAGGAGCCATGTTTCCGACAATTATGTTCTCTATGACACTTTCAAGAGGGTCTATATCCCCGTTTGCAGCAGCCCATGTAAGGTGCTTGACAGTCTCCTCAAAATTTGCCCTTGAAAGCACAGATGATTTTCTTCCTGCAAGCCCGTATCTTCCGATTGCCCTTATTTCCCCGTCATTTGTCATTGCATCTGCAACCAAAAGAAGGTGGCGGACATCAGTATCCACGCCCTGCTCCCTCATTGTCGAAAGCGCTTCCTTAATTATCGCGTTTCTTGCAGCCTCTATGCCCAGCACGCGCGCAATCTCATAAATATCATTTGACTTGCTCTTTGTCATGTCAACCCCGGGCATCTCAAGCACTCTTGCGAGGTTCGCTCCAAGGGTCCTTATGACCCAGCGCCCGTCCTGCAATTCAACTATTGCCTGCTCTATTCCCTTTATGCCCTTTACATGAAGGTTTCTTGCTTTCACACGAAGATCCTGCAGGCCTTTTACAGAAACATCCTCTTTTTTGATTTCAAGTGAAATGATTTTTCCCGAAAGGCTTATGTCTGCGGTCTTTATGGTTTTTGAAATAAGTGAAATAATGGCTTCTCCGGTAATGTCATATGTTTCAAGCTGCTTTTTGTCAAGCTCAAGCTCAAGCTTCATGTTGAGCAGGTCAAGCGAGTCTAATGCAAGAAAGTGTTTCAGCTTTGTCTCCTTTATCTTTGCTGCGATTTTTCGTGCATCATCCTTGTTGTTGTGCTCCTCATCAAGATAAATATCCATTGCAGGCGTTCTCGGGGTCTTTTTGGCATCAAAAAGCTCAATAAGCCTTGGCAGCCCCTGTGTAACTTCAAGGCCGACTTTTCCCTCTCTGTGGTATGAACGAAGCGTTGTCTGGGTTGCCGGCTCTGATATTGACTGCGCTGCCACGACACCGACAGCCTCCCCGGGCTCGTATATCATCCGGCTGTATCGCTCAAGAAGCTCTTTCTTCTTTTTTGAATCAGCCACTGCATCTTCATACTTGTCCGGAAGCTTGTTGTTTACCATAATAACACCTTAAAATTTTATGCTTGAATCAAGTGAGCCGCGGTCGCTCTTTGCAGGGTCAATTCCATCCTCGCCCGGCACAAACTGAACCACAGTCCCTTCACCGTCTTTAACAAGCATATCTTTATCGAGTTTTATGTCCTGAAGCGCATTCACAAGGCGCCTCTGCATGTACCCTGACACTCTTGTCTTAAGGGAAGAGTCCATTATGCCTTCCCGTCCCTTCATCACTTCAAAGAAAAATTCAACAGGGTCAAGGCCGTCTTTCAGGGAAGATGTAACAAAGCCATGAGCTTTTGGGTCAAGGACATCTTTCTTGAAATGTGTCAATGTCCTCCTGTTGTAGCCCCTGAATATTCTCTTGCCCCTTATTGCTTCCTGCCCGAGTATTCCTGACATAAAGGTAAGGTTCTGTATGCTTCCCCGTGCACCGGTCTTTGCCATTATGCTTGCATCAGTCTCTTTTTCTAAAGTTGCCATAATATTCTGGGACTCGCTCGTAACTTTTGAAAGTGCCACCATGATAAGAGCCTCCTCGCTCTCCTCAAGCGTTCTTCCCGGGGACACGTCAATCTGGCCTTTCTTTCCGCGCGCGATAATGTCTTCCACTTCTGCAAACTGCTTTGATACAACCTTGTTTATTGCGCGTGTTGTCTCATTGGGCACATCAAGGTCACTCAAAGAAATGCTGAATCCCTTGCGCATCATTATTTCAAGAATAACACGTGTAAAGGAGTCAAGGAATTTCCTTGCTTCCGGGTGTCCGCACTCAAGATCTATGGCATCAATTATCTTTCCCTTGAATGGTGCGATTCCTGTATTGTCAACAACGCCTGCCTTAAGTTCACCGTCTTTGATTACGACATATGAGTCATACGGGCACTTTTCCTTTGTGCATTCCTTGCACTTCCTGCAGACATTTGACTTATACTCAAGATTTATGTTAGATGGTATTAGCATGCTTAGTATTTCCTTTCCGGTATACTCATCTTTTTTAAGCTCTGCCTCGACACCTGCGTTTGCAAACATCTGCGCAACATCTTTCCTTGAGAACTTTGTTCCCTTCTTTGTCAAAAGGTATGCACCTGAAATATAATCCTGCTCGCAACCGATTATCGGACCGCCAAATCTTGGAGATCGTATGTTGTTTTCGACAAGCATAAGCTCATCAACCTCTGCGCGCGCCTCTGCGGTCTGCGGAACATGCAGGTTCATCTCATCCCCGTCAAAGTCAGCATTGTATGGCTTACACACACAAAGGTTAAGCCTAAATGTCTTGTGCGGCATTATGCGTGCGCGGTGTCCCATAACAGACATCCTGTGAAGAGATGGCTGCCTGTTGAATATTACAGGATCTCCATCAATAAGATGGCGCTCAATAATATATCCTGGAGCAAGCTCTTCTGCAACATCGCCCTTATTCATTTCAAGGACACGTTTTCTAAGGCCGTCTTCTCTTGTAACATAATTTGCCCCTGGGTGAACATCCGGGCCGTTCTTGATATATTTCTTCATCTCAGAGAGATTGCTTTTTGTCACCTTTACCGAAACCGTTATTTCCTTTGCAATTCTTTCCGGAATGCCTACTTCATTTATGCTTATGTTAGGGTCCGGAGAGAATTGCAAAGGAAATAACGGTTTCGGTAAAGGTGACAA
>JAIVYS010000069.1:0-5357 GCA_048635325.1 Candidatus Bathyarchaeota archaeon | reverse complement strand
AATATTATCGTTGGTTGGATATGAATTAGAAATTTCGTTGAACAATAATTATACAAACAAAGTAAGTAGAATTTCGTATTCAATGTTGTGATGCAAAGAACTATACGAACTCAAAAATGTGGCTATTGGTATCATTTTTGAGATCATGAAAATCCCGCGAGGCTGTTGGTTAGGCTTTTCAAGCTCTTGTGAGGGTTCGCCTCGCAAGCAAAGTGAGCGCGCCGCTTGCGGGCTCACTCCTCAAAGATAGGCCCGCTGAGATTCGAACTCAGGACCTTCACCGGTCTCATGCGCAAAGTTTTGCGCATTGTGAGGGTGACGTCATACCAGCTAGACCACGGGCCTTTATTGGTGAAGCAAATTTTGAAAATCTCGCAATGCATTTGATTAAGCTTTTCAAACTTTTTGGTCGCTTCAGCTCGCGCGGACTTGCGAGCATGCCTCGCGCGGCTTAAGCGCCAAAAATGCAGGGGACGAGATTTGAACTCGCGGATGGACTAACCAACAGGGCCCTCAACCCTGCGCCGTTGACCGTGCTTGGCTACCCCTGCGTTTTTTTCGAGCGAAGCCAAAAATGGCACGTTCGTATCATTTTTGAGTTGAGCCGGAAAAAAGCTTGAAAAGCCCATCCAACTGCTTTTGTGGATTTTCATGATTTTTAATGAGCGTGCTGTCCGAGGCTTTTTCAATTAAACCCGAAACGAGGATTATTATTGTGCGTTATTTTACTTACCCAATATCCTCCATATTTCGCTTAAATCTTTAAGAATATAGTCTGGAGAAAGCTTTTCAGCTTCTTTTCTGTTTAAAACGCCTGTGAGCACGATTGCAGAGGCGACATTAGCCCCTTTTGCCACTGAAACATCGGCTTTTGCATCACCGATATACAGGGCATCTTGTGCAGTTATGCCAAGAGAATCAACTGCCTTGAGGGCGATTTCAGGGTATGGCTTGCAGTTTTTGACATCATTGCTTCCCAGGACAACGTTGAAGTATTTTCTGATGTTAAGGTAATCCAGAAATCTAATCAAAAATGCGCTGTTTGTGCCGGATGCTATGGCAAGAAGAAGGCCTTGTTTTTTTAACTCCTGAAGAATGTTCTCTGTTTTTGGAAAAAGCGCCATGTCGTCCATGAACCATTTTCTTGAAACTTCTGCGTGAAATTCTGAAGCCAGCTTTTGCGCGTCCTCGATTCTGTTTGTTCTCAATACACACGTAGCCAGTATCTCTAAAACTGGTTTGCCGAAATGGCTTTTGAGTTCGTTGTCATCTGCTGTCAGGTTGTTTGCTTTAATCACTTTGTGAAATGCCTTTACATAGTTGCTTGTAGTGTTGACAAGCACACCGTCAAAGTCGAAAATTATTGCTTTGTACATTTTTTCACTTCGTGAAGAATTAATTGGCACGGTATCTGCCGTGCCAACGTATGCTCCTGCTGGGATTTTCAGCGGCACGATGAAAATGCAAGAATCTTGCATTCGCCGCATTTGAACCCAGGTCTCGAGAGTGAGAGTCTCGCATCCTTACCGGGCTAGACTACAGGAGCTTTTTTAATGAGCGAACCCGAAATTGGGATGCTCGCTTTAATTTCGGTGTGAGCCATTAAAAAGCTTGAAAATTCGAACCGTAGCATTTGTTGAATTTTCATGATTTTGGGCGCTGAAGCGTCGAAAATTTCCAAACTTCGTTTGGAAAATCATGAAAATCCCGCAATGCTGTTGGTTAGGCTTTTCAAGCTTTTTGATGGTTCGTCTCGAAAGCATGGCGAGCGTATCGCTTTCGGACTCACTCATCAAAAATGGACCGACCAGGACTCGAACCTGGGATCTTCGCCACGTCAAGGCGACGTCATACCACTAGACTACCGGTCCCTGCATTAGATGTCATAAATCAACTGTTTCTTTGCGAGCCATCATACCAATTGTTGGCGAAGTAAAGAAAAGTTTGTGGCGCATGCGTTCGCCGGGATATTCAGACGCGAAGCAGCGGGATACAGGAGGAATACCAAGGTTTTCCGAACTGTTATGAATCATGAACCACTGCACATCAATCGAACCCGGGCCGTCGGCTTGGAAGGCCAACATCATACCACTAGACCACGAACGCACAGCAATGTTTAAGCCAAAAACGTTATAAACCTTTTTTATTGAACAGAAAGCATGAACCAACAATAAAAAAGCCTGAAAAGCATACTACACCGCACAGTAGATTTTCAGGTTTTTTAGGTGCGCAGCATTGAAAAAACTTTCTTTACATCAACGTTTGTGTCTTTACAGCCGTCTTTTAATAGGGGTGTGCCCATATTCGGCAGCCCGAGGCGCCCTGCATTTTCCATTGCCTGCTCAAGCTCAACATAGCAGGCAACGCCCATGACTGCTTTTGGCTTTTTCTTTGTTATGATTTTGAAAACCATGCTTCCGCCCGGAACCACAAAAACAGAGTATCCGAGTTTTTCGGCATACTTTACTATCTCTGAAATCTGGCATGCACCGCAATGCCTGCACTCGTACCCGAAGCCATTCATTTTAGCTTTGCATTTTTTGCTGTTTCTAAGGCAGTGCGATAGAAAAAGAATTCTTTTGTTTTTTGGAATTTCTTTCATTCGCGGTGCGTTCAACTCGTTCTTTATCTTAACATAAATTTCATCAACAGGAGCATCGCTTTTGCCAATCAACGCAAGGGCGGACTTTAGGGCGCTTTTTGTGCCGACATCAACTCCCAGTTCAAGCAGGCGCCTGACAAGATTATCCATTATCAACAACTCACAAAATCTTTTTTGCCTTTTTGGCAAGGCTTTTCTCAAAATACGAAAGAAGATTGTATTTTGCTGCACTTATACTTTTCGTATTTTTGCCATTAGCGGATGCAGCGGTCCTGTGTCCGCCTCCACCACCTCCTATTATCGTATCCAAAGACCGAAAGGCGCGCGCAAGGTCCAGTTTTTCCGGCACACTGCTTCGCATCCTGCCTGAGAGGCGGAGTTCTTTTTTCTGGATGTTGAATACAACTGCAATATCGGCACCTGATTTAACAAGGCTTAGTGCTGAGCGTGACTCAAAGGAGCCAATATGCGAGAATGCTATCAAAAAATCATTAATCCTGTAAAGCTCAAGGCGCTTTGCTGATTGCAGCTTTGCAATCCTTTCTGAAATTTCTTCTGTAATGCTTAAGGATGAAAAGACATCATTCATCTCGATATCTTTTGACAGCTCAACAGCTTTTTTCAGATCATCCCTTGAGGCTTTCCTGAGAAACGCTGTGTCTGCAACAAGGCCTGCGAGCAGAAAGAACCGTATCTCGCGCGTAAGGCTTGCGCCAAGCTCTTTGAGAAGTGAAAGCACAAGGCCTGCTGTTGAGTGAGAGGATGAGTCAACTATTGAGATGTCTGCTCTTTTTGCAAGGTTTCCAGGCCGATGATGGTCTATCAGCACAACAGTGCAGTCATCAGGTATGTTTACAGGAACCTGCTCTGCTGAAGAAGAATCAACTATGAATACAAGGCTCTCCAGTTTTGCCTTTTCCTGAACAGGATACGGGTATTTTGAAAGTATTGCCTTTGACTGGCGGCTTATGTCTGCCGGAGCAAGAACCGTGCATTTTACTTTAAATTGCGCGAGTGCCTGCGCAACCGCAACAGCGCTGCCAATTGCATCAGGGTCTGCGTTGTGATGAACTATGATTGTAGCGCGCCTGTTTGTTTCAAGCAGCTTTTTTATTTTAAGAGTTGCCCCTTTTAGTGCCTCTTCTGTTAATTCCATTAAAAAACAGGTGGGGATTCTATTTTAAATAGATAATGAGATAATCGTTATTATGAAGCACAAAGGAGAAGTTGAGAAGCGCATAAACGAGATAACAGACTCAGGAAGAGGGGTGTTTATGGGGCTGATAGACCCTGACCCCTTAAAGCAGACGCCTGAGCGCGCACTCGGCCTTGCAAAGAAGCTTTACGAGGGCGGGGCAGATGTCATAATGCTTGGGGGCTCAATAGGTGCGCAAGGGCCTTTTCTTGATGCTGCTGCACAGATGATTGGCGAGGAAGTGGACCTTCCGCTGCACCTTTTTCCGGGAAACACAGGCACTGTTACAAAATACGCGGATTCAATATATTTTATGAGCCTTCTTAATTCAAGCAATCCTTACTGGGTTGCGGGAGCACCGATTCTTGGTGCACCCACAATAAAGAAGTATGGGCTTGAGCCGATTCCAACAGCATACCTTGTTTTTGAGCCGGGCCAGACAGTTGGGTGGATAGGGGAATCGCGCCTTATCCCGAGGGCAAAGCCGGATGTTGCTGTTGTGTATTCTTTGGCAGCCCAGTACATGGGTATGCGCTTTGTGATTCTTGAGTCCGGCTCAGGCGCGCCTGAGCATGTGCCGAGAAGCACAGTTTCTGCAGTAAGAAAGTATGTTGACATGAACATCGTTGTTGCAGGAGGAGTAAAGACCCCGAGGCAGGCATCGCGCCTCGTTGCTGCAGGAGCGAACTGCATACATGTCGGAACAAAGATAGAGGATGCAAAAGACCCGCTTGACAAGATAAAAAAGTTTGCCAAAGCAATCCACACAAAAACGTGGTGGTAAGGCAAAACATATTAAGGCTTATAAAACTAAGGCACCCATTATGATTTCAAATAACAGGCAAAAGAAATTCTTTGTCTTAAAACAGCCACATGCGGAGTGTTTTTAAGATGAACGAAGACTTCTTGCGCATACCTAAAGCGAGAGTTCGCGCCCTTATAGGGGTTGGCGGCAAAACAAAAAGCGCGCTTTCAAAAAAATCAAACTGCACTATCGAAGTATCGCGCGAGGGAGAGGTCACTATTTTTGGCGAGGACCCGCTCTCTGTATTCAACCTGAAAAACGTGATCAAAGCAATAGGGCGCGGCTTTTCAGCAACAGATGCATTCCGCCTGTTCAGCGGGGACGAGACGCTCAGCATAATAAACATCCCCGAGATTGTAGGTGAGCGCGAGAAAACAATTGTCCGCATGAAGTCAAGAATAATTGGCTCTGGCGGAAGGTCAAAAGAGCACATAGAGTATGTGACGAACACCAGAATCGCGGTGTACGGAAAAACAATATCTATACTTGGAAAGCATGATGATGTTGCGGATGCCGCAGGGGCAATAAATATGCTTCTTGGCGGTGCGACGCATAAGAGCGCGTTTGGCGCAATCCAGAAAAGAAAAACATTAAGGTAACATTTATGGCTACATCAGAAAAACAGGTTCATGCAGACAAATTGGCAGAAAACCACAAGGCAATATCAATTGCAGAATTTTTTGAGAAGAACAAGCACCTTCTCGGTTATGAGAATCTTCAGAAGTCCCTTCTTACTGTTGTAAGAGAAGCTGTTG
>JAIVYS010000068.1:0-5289 GCA_048635325.1 Candidatus Bathyarchaeota archaeon | reverse complement strand
AAAGTCTACAGCTTCAGTGGAGTTGGCGCATGCTGCAATCATGTCAGCATCTATTCCTGCTTTCTCAGCCGCAGCCCTCCAGCAGGTATCCATGGCTTCGGCATTTCTGTAAATCGGGTAACAGTTTGCATTAATATCTGAAAGATATGCCCAGAATGTTTCTGAATCATAATTGTTCATTATGCACGCCTGGCGCATATTCTCCTGTGCTTCTGGCGCACCGTGAAGCGAGCCAACAGAGTCCGGTGTGTCCCCGCCAACATTTACAATGAATCGCACGTTCAAGTCAATAGTGTCGCCAAGCAAATCCGCAACAGGATTCATAACATTTTCAGCCGTTACTCCGTGCGGGCAAAAAGACATCACAAAAAGCTCAACCACGGGCTTGTCAGATTTAGTGCCTTCACTTGGGGCTTCTGCTTCCACAGGTGGTTGTGCCTCCATATCAGCAGTGATTTGTGTAACATTGAGTGCTGTTGTAAAGAAAAGCTCCCCGTCCTGTGTTACATAAGAAATTATTTCCTGATTTTGATCCTCAGATTCAAGAGCGACTTCAACTTTGTAAAGCCCTTTTTCAGAGGATATATTAGTGACGGTTACAGAAACTCCCGGGGGCACAAGATTTTGAATAAAGTCAGCCATCTGCAACTCAATCTGGCTTTCGCTTAAAGCCTCTGCGCTCTCAGATGCTGAACAGGATTTTGACATGTTGGCTGAAAATGAAACTGCGAGCAAAAATAGAAGAACAATAGTTGAAATAAACCACGGGCTGTATGTTTTTGTGTGTGATTTCACATCTGCTTTTGCAGGTTCAGAAGATTCAGAATCATCTTTTTTATTGAACTGTTTTCTCTTTTTCATGTAGACCCCTTTTAATCAGAAAACTTTATATGCTTGTTTTGTTTTCCGGTGTATGCGGCTCATCAATAAGGCACACTGTGCAATTTTTGAGTTCCGGTATGCCTGCTTTGTGCAGGTTGCATATAGCTCCCGAACCCCTTATCTCCTTGCAGACATCGCACATTATTGAGATTTCATACGGGCTTGAAGCTTTTGCCAGTGTTCTGGCAGCATCCTTTATAGCGTCCTGCACTCTTTTGTTAGCCCCAAGAATCTCTGCCTTCCTGCCACGAAGCTCCTGCCCATACTGGGATATTGCCGGCTGGGTTATACCCATGCGCGCTGCCGCCTCTCTTTGGGTATGGCCTAAATTGCATGTAAGCTCTTTTGCAATCAGTGCGCGAACTGTCGGGAATATGTCCTGCACCATTATCTCGCAGAATGGTTTCATACAATTATAGGGGGTGTTATTTTTTTAAAGAAGTTGGTTCTGAATTACCCCTCAATAACCTCTGCCATATCCCTTGCAGCAGTATCAAGGTGATTGTCCTGGTTGTATATTATCCTGACAGTCGCGCCGGTCAATATGCTGCATGCAGTTGCGTTCGCGCGATTAATCTCATGGTGAAGTGCTATCTCTTCTTCGCTTTCTTCGTCGCGCACTCTTGAGCTGTCGCGCCCGCGCCTGCTTGCAATCTCAGCTGCATCAGACTCTACAATAAGAATTATGTCCGGCTTTATGGCCCGAAGAACCCATTCAGGAAGCCCCGGAAGATAACCTGAAGGAGTCTTTATTGTGCAATGCGTATCAACCACGATTGTCTCTCCTTTTGCCATGGATGCAATCTTTTCCCCAGCAATTTTCTGGATTTCCCTCTGCTTTTGCTGCGGCAGCATTCTAAGCTCATCGCGGTGCTTAACAATTTTTTTTTCTTTTGCCATATCAAACATGAGTGTGCCGAACGTCACGACAGAAAATTTCACATTAGTTCTGTCTTTTGCTGCGTCAAGCACAGTTGTCTTGCCGCTTCCCGGAATCCCTGTCGCAATTATTACTTTACCCATAATGCATCACAGCCATGTTTTGTATCGCAGGGATATAAAGTTTTTTGCACCATATACTGCTCTATGCAATATGTTGCCCGACTGCCAAAAACAACATGCCCTGCCACTGTTCAGGAGCGAAAAAAGTATTATCAACACGCATTCCCGCACAAGATGGTAAAGGAATGGTTTGTTTCGCGGGGCATAAGGCATCCGGTCTTTGCGATTGACATCGGAAGCAAATCAGGCATTTATGACCAAAGGCACTCTAGCCTTTTGAACCGGATAGTATACCTGTCAGGCTATAAGACATGGAACCAGCTAAAGAATCGCCTTGCTTATTATGCTCCTGAAGATGTTTACTATTCGCGAAACATATTCTTTGAGCGCGATGAATGCAACGCATGCATAAGGGAACAGCGATGCTTTTCATGCGACAACTTCATAGGGCAGGAGCTTGTCTTTGACATAGATGTGGATAATGTTATTGGCAGCGCCATTGAATGCAACTGCGGTGGTGAAAGCAGCCACGACCCTTATTGCAGCCTCTTTCAGGCAGCATGTGTCTCTGCTGCAAAGCTTCCGGAATTTCTGAAGGCCCGGTTCGCATTCAAAAAGATACAAATCGTGTATTCCGGAAGGGGCTTTCAGGTACATGTGTTTGACAGGAAAACGCGCTTCTACAGCACACATACAAGAACTGCAATTGCAAAAATCGTGCATAACGCAGGATTCCCGGTTGACGTGGCAGTCACCTCCGGCTCAAGCGAGCTTGCGCGAGTCCCGTACACGCTCCACGGGCTTGTAAACAGGGTGTCTGCAATAGTGGCTTCTGATGAAATTGAAAAATTATGCGTTGAGCCAAATTAACAGGACTCTGCGCATTCTTACGCAAAACAATATATTCTTGCCCTGCCAATTTTGTCTGTGACCTTATCTACAACCGCTGAAACTCCTTCCTTTAGGATGGAGTTGCCGGTTGGAGATCTTAAAACCGACCATCTTCCTTCAGGGCGGGGTCGCATAGAGGTTTTATGATGGCAAAAAGCATTTTTGAGGGCGCTCTCTCTCGCATGAAAGACGCAGCCAAATACACAACTGTTAAGCAAAGCACACTTGAGAGGCTTGCGCATGCAGAGCGCGAACTGACAGTATCTTTTCCTGTGCGCATGGATTCCGGAGAGCTTAAGACCTTTACAGGGTATCGTGTTCTTCACAGCAGCATAAGGGGTCCCGGAAAAGGCGGCATACGATTTCACCCTGATTCATCCCTTGACGAGGTAAGGGCACTCGCATTCTGGATGGCATTCAAGTGCGCAGTGGTAAATATCCCCCTTGGAGGCGCAAAAGGTGGTGTCATATGCAACCCGAAAGAGCTTTCCAAAACAGAGCTTGAGAAAATAAGCCGCGAATATGTCCGCGCAATCTATGATGTTATGGGGCCTGACAAGGATATTCCTGCCCCTGATGTTTACACCACGCCTACAATCATGGCATGGATGGCGGATGAATTCAGCAAAATCGCACGGGGAAATTATCCTGCAACAATAACAGGCAAGCCTGTTTCTCTCGGCGGCTCACTCGGGCGCTCTGATGCTACCGGAACAGGCGGGTTCTATACTGCCGAAGAGGCGGTAAAGGCCCTTGGAAAAGACATGAAAGGCGCAACAGTTGCAGTACAGGGCTTCGGGAACGCAGGATATCACTTCGCGCGCCTTATGCACAGTGCGGGCGCAAAGATTGTTGCTGTTTCTGACTCAAAAGGCGGAATATATTCAAAAGACGGGTTTGACCCAATTAATGTTATTGACACAAAGAGAAAATCCGGCAGCGTAATTGCTGTTAAGGGCGCTGAAACCATAACAAATGAGGCTCTTCTTGCGCTTGATGTTGACGTCCTTGCCCCTGCAGCACTTGAGGATGTAATTACAACCGCAAATGCAAACAAAATCAGTGCAAAAATAATAATTGAGCTTGCAAACGGCCCTGTGTCCCCTGATGCAGACAGCATACTTGACAAAAAAGGCATACTTATTGTGCCTGACATTCTAGCAAACGCCGGCGGAGTTACTGTAAGCTACTTTGAGTGGGTGCAGAACAGGACAGGTGAGCGCTGGACTCTGGAAAAAGTGCAAACGCGCCTGAAAGAGATAATGGTGGCTGAGTTCAAAGAACTGTATATGCTTACAGAGGAAAAGAAGGTCAGTATGCGCCTTGCCGCGTATGTCCTTGGACTGAAAAGGATTGCAGAGGCGTTTGAAGCGAAGAACGGGTAGTGGCGCATGGCTTTATGTTGCTCTGATTTTGACTTTGAGAGCACATCTCTATTTTCCTTGCTTTTTTCTGAAATAAAAATATAAAGACAAATTATGCAATATCTTTGTGATTTTTATGGGAACTCTCTATACTTACAGAGATTATGCAAAAGATATGACTGAGGTAGATATATCTATTGTCGATGCTTTGACGGGTCCTGAGCTCTGTTATGTTGAGATGCTTGTTGAAATAGATATGAGCCGTATCAAATCTGATCTTAAGCGATACGGTGATTTTAAGAAAGAGGATGCAATAAGAAGCGGCAGAGTTAAATCAAAACCTCTTGCGATAAACTATGCAACATCAGATATGCCTCCCACAATTATTGACCCTGAAAATGATGTCGCTTACAGAATATATTCTCTGAATAATGGAGCAACCAAAGTTATATGTTCCCATGAATCCAATTTGAATGGTTTCAGGGATGCTCTAAAACCATCTAGCCATAATCATTATGTCTGGAAAGGCACTGTCAATGAGATAATTAAAGAGTTTAAAGATGCAAGGTTTGAGCTTAAGGAAAATGTTTCTATTGAGGAAATGCAAGAGTTCCAAAAGATATTTGAAAGATAAGCACAACGAGATATTATTTGATTCCAAGAGCCTCTTTCATAGCCTCTTGGTCGAATCCGATTATTATCTTTCCATCTATGTCAATAACCGGAACTCCCATCTGCCCTGATTTCTCAACCATTTCTTTTCTTGCTTTTTCATCTTCTGCGACATCATATTCTGTGAATTCTATGTTATTCTCAAGCAGGAATCCCTTTGCCATGGTGCAATATGAACATGTTGGTGTGCTGTATATCTTTACTTTAGGCATGATTATCACCTCATCTTGAATGCATCAAACCATTGCAGTATTTAATATTTTGCTTCTTATGGTGTTGTCTTGCTGCGTAAGCCAAGCATACGAGTTTCAAAGAATTTCTTAATAATATTTTCAACAGCAATATAATTCTTTAGGAACTTTTCCTTTCTCAATCTTTCCAAAAGGATTCCCGTGCTTGCGGACATTTTCTATCATGCGCTTGTTTGCTTCTGTTTCTTTTCGCAGTTCAACAAGCTTTATTCTTGCATCTGCAATAG
>JAIVYS010000067.1:0-5348 GCA_048635325.1 Candidatus Bathyarchaeota archaeon | reverse complement strand
CCTGAAAGCGTTGATGTGTCAACGATGACTGTTTTTGATGATTCAAGAAGTGAAACAATGTCACTTACAGTTGTCGTGCCGGATACATTGTCAAAAATGCCTGAGTAACTTACGAGCCCATTCCTCTCTTTTGCACCAAGAACCCGTTGCATCTGGCGAAGCACGACATCAAGGGTCCTTTTGTCAAAAAGCTCTGCATGCTCTTCGTTTCGGGAAAGTATGTTTTCAATCCAGTCTTCTTTGTAAGCATTATAAAAGGCATAAAGCAGCTGCTCCTGCGGCTCTGAGAGGTTGAGCGCGCCGCCAAAATGCCACGGCCTGATGCACTTTGTGTTTATCTTAAGGGTTCTTGCTCCTGCCGGAGGCGCATCTGCTGTGTAGTACACAACTTTCTCTTTTGCACGCGGATGGTCCTTGAGCCCGGCTTCGCTCCGGCCATAATATTCATCATGAGGGTCAAGAACAAGGAGTGCGCACCAGTCTTTCTCAATAAGGTTCCATGCAACGTATTTCACAAGGTTGCTTTTGCCCCTGCCTGTTGTTGCAGGTATAAGAATGTGGTGGCGAAGCACATCTTTTCCTGAAAGCAGTATCTCAATAGGCAGGGCTTTTGAGCCGGAGCGTATCATCCCCAGAGCCATTGTGTCCTCCGGCTTTGAGAGAAAAGAAAAATCCTTTTCAGAGACCTCGCGCACGCAGCTGAAAAAATCTGCAAGGCATTTAGGTGTCTTTGCCTTGTTTTTCTCAATATGAAGCATTGCTTCAAGGTGCGCAATTACATAGTTCCGTATTTCGCCCTCTATTACTTCTGTTTTTTCAGAAAATCCTTCAAGCTCAAGCCCGGACATCATTTCGCGTGCCTCGCGCGATATCTGGGAGCCGTATTCAAGGTCATATACCTGAAATATTATTGTGCCTGTTTTGGTGTCTGCTGCAAGAAGCTCGCCAAGCTCAATATTTCTGCCGCTTTTCTGCCGCACGATTATCTTTGAGAACTCTCCGCCAAGTATCTGGCCAACTGCTTGCATAAGTGCCAATGCATGCAAAAGGTTTTATATTTTTCTTCATAAATGCATGTATGGATTTTGATGATGGTGAAACAGACATACAGGAAGTTATGACACACCCGGTACAAACAATAGACAAAGGCAGCACTGTGCAGGAAGCATCATTCCTTCTCAGAAAGCATAACATCAGCGGCCTTGTTGTGGTTAATAATGAAACAAAAAAAGCAGAGGGCATGATAACAGACAAAGACATTATCACAAAAGTCGTTGCCGAGAATAAATCTGCACGTGATGTTAAAGTCATGGATGTGATGAGCCCTAACATAATAACCGCATCCTTTGAAGACTCTTTATCTTCTGTTGCCAAAATAATGTATGCTAACGGTGTTACGAGGTTGCCTGTTATGGACAGCGAAGGAGGCCTGGTTGGCATACTGACTTCAACTGACCTTTTAAGGGTTCTGCCAGGCCTGACAGATATTCTGCATGCTAAAAGAGAGATTGATGATCCGCCACAGATTGTAGAGCATCCGGGCGCGGACGGGCGCTGTGAGGAGTGCGATAATATGTATGAGGACCTTGTTGAAGTTGGGGGACGCTGGCTTTGCAGGGAATGCTCAGAGAAATACACAGAAGTCGGGACTAAGAAGAGAGAGTTCTGATTATCTCATTTTTCCGACAAAAAACGCATGATCCTTCTCAAATGGATTGAGGTTGACATCAGAAGTTATGTTAAACATTTTTGAAAGCTTTTGTTTTTCCTGCACGAAAATATCCCTTGGCTTTGCAGCAACATCAATGCTTCGTGCCTTGATCGCAATCATTATGTGCCCGCCTTTTTTGAGGAACGCCTCTGCGTTTCGCATAAGAATCTCTGACTGGTCGCGCTGGGCAACATCACAGTATACTAGGTCAACTTTCTCAACTCTCTGCGCCCAGTTTTCAGGCATGCGCGCGTCTGCAAGTATTGGGACAATATTTTTTCTTTGTGCAGACACCTGCATAAGGTCTCGCACCATGCGCGCAGAAAACTCTATGCCATATATCATGCCTTCAAACCCTACAATGTCTGAAAGGTGGCTTGCTGTTGTGCCTGTGCTGATTCCAAGATAAAGTATTTTCATGCCGCGGCGAAGCGGAATATCAGTGAGCCCTTTCTGCATCGCAGCTCCAAGCTTTGACTTTTTCGGATCCCAAACGCGCCACTCATCTCTGCCTTTTCGAAGCACTCTTTCATCATAAGCTTTTTTTCTGGGAGCAATACTTCTTGTCGCGAAGTCGCGGCCAAATCTCTGTATTTCAGGAATCATTTATTTTCGCCTCTTTTTACATGCAGACCTTCCGCGCCCTTTAGCGTGCGGCCTTACATTTTGTTTCGGTTTTACAAATGCTGAACTATTGTCTCGCGTAGCAGTATTATTGGTTGGGCGATGGGCCGTGCCAGATCGAAAACCGGAAGTTTTCGAGCCATCTGAAGTTCGCGGCTTTTGAGAATGGCTTGAACGATGCGAATAGGAAGCCGAAGTAAATGAACCCTGTCCCTGAGGGCGCGGCCTCATGGATGATTTCTGGTTCAAAAGCGCATTATCAATACGTTTTCTAAGGGAATCGCCCCGAAATTCGCCGCCGTAAAAATCAAGCTTCAGTGCAATGGACAGCTTTCCTGCAAGTATTCGCGCAACCTTCCCTTTTTTGTCCCTTGGTGCTGACTGCAAATAGCGTGTGTTGAATATAACCCCGTGCTTTGGGCTTGAGCCTGTGCCGTGCTTGAACCGGAAAAACGCCCGTTCTGCGCCAAGTATCTGTATGGTTGATGCAGGAAACTTTGCAAGGCGCTCAAGTGAGCCTGCGTGCGCAAGAAGCCGGGCCGCCATCATGCCGCCAAGTATTGCGTGCGTGTTCGGGCACACTTTTTTTGCTTTTATCTCAATATACTTTTCAAGTTCTTCGCGCGCTTTGAAGTCTTCCAGAATCTTTTTTGCAAAGACGCGAATCTCTTCAAGATCTTCTTTTGAGATATCAGAGCCAAGAGACTCGTGCGGCTCTGCGCCGCGAACATCACTTCTGTAAAGCGTTGCTGAAATATATTCTGAGAATGCCTTGTTGTCAGACAGCTTATATCCTGCTTCAGGGAAGTACTGGCCGTACCACTCGCGAAGGCGCATTGCAAGCGTGTTTGTAGTGCGCTCGATTTCATCGAGCGCATTGATTGCATGAATTATGAGCTTGTCATCAACCGCTTCTTTTTGCATGGATGTTTTTGAGAGCTCAAAGTTGGCTGCGTGAATGAATGAATGAAACTCTTGTTTGTTTTTGAACAGCCTTTGTTTTTCTACAATAGAAATCATATTTTTTCGAAGCGCCTCTCCAGCAGGGTTCGGGAATTCGTGCTTGTGGTCTTCTTTTTTTATTTCGAAAATGAAGTCTTTTTCTTTTAGCTTTGAGACAATTTCGCTTTCCTCGCGCGAAAGCTTTATATTCATGCAGTCCTGCATCGCTCCCGCCGCAAGTTTCGGGTCTTTTGGGAATGAAACAAACGCGCGCTCCTGCCCATTCTCATCAGAAGCAAAAACTCCTATTGGAGAAAAAGAAACATAAACCGTCATAAGATGTATTCGGCAAAGAATGTTTAAAAGGTTAGCGCGTTTTTGGATTTTTTAGGGCATCTCATATATTTCACACAAAAACAGAATATTTACGTTTTTTAGTAGAATAAACGAAATAACAACCTTTTGGAACAATAAAAAGCAACAAAAGCATACTTTTCATACAAAATAACCAAATATTTTTGCTTTGGAACAATAAAGGAAACTGTTTCGGGTCAGTTATATATACCCTCCGGGATAATAGATGCTAGACGGTTAGGGGAAGGTAGCTCGTTCTATCTATCTCTGCCGCAAGATGGTTCCCAAAACACACATTACAATGTCTTGCGGGCACAGTAAACAACACATATTATATTGTGCCTTGCAGTGGGCTGCCCTGCCATAAGCCATGGTAGGATAGAATCAACCAAACAAAAGGAATAGGTGAAAAAACAATGCAAGAAACAATAAAACGAGTCGCATCTGGAGCACTTGGTTTGCTAATGGGTGGAGCAACACTCATGATGCCAGTAATGGCTACAGCAGATCTCGCATCTTTTGCGGACATGAAACCGTCTGACACGTTAATCGTGGTGGGCGCGAACGCAATCACACAGGATGTGGTTGGAGCAATAAACATCGGCGGTGCATTAGCACAGCACGGTGCAACAACAACAGTGACAAGCCTGGCGGGCGCAACTGGTGCAGTAACAGGCGGAATGAGCCTTGCAACATCAACAACCCCTCTATACATGTATGACCCGATAACAAGCGCAAGAACCACAATCGCAAAGGGAGACCTTTCAGTTCTTGACTCCGGTGCTGTCCAGGATGACTCTGGTGTTGACTACAAGTACGACCAGTACATCACACTCGGTACGGGATCGATCACATACAACAAAGAGGCTGACATGTCAGACCCGGTTCTTTCAGTCAACATGACATCACTCCCAGCAACCCCGCTTTATACATCAAAGGTTGTTTTCAACAACGCAATAAACATGACTGATACCACAAAAGCATTCGGCGGAAACGCAATAACACTATTCGGAAAGGAATATACAATAGGAAGCACATCAACAAACGCAAACATAATCCTTTTCGGGTCAGGTGATGCAGCAACACTTGCTGACGGAGAAGAGACAACAGTCACAGTCGGAGGAACATCCTATGACGTTAAGGTGATTGGTGTTTCAGGCACAGATATCGTGGTTGCATCAGTTAATGGCGAAAGCAGATCACTCACAAAAGGCAGTTCATATAACATTAAGGGACTTGACGTATATGTCAATGACCTGTATTTCTTCTCTAAAGAAGGATCTGTCAGCAGTGCAAAACTCAGCTTTGGCTCAAGCAGGATAACACTAACAGATGGAGAGGCTGTGAAGACAGGAACATCAGACACAACTGTTGAAGGAACACTTGTGACAATCGGCGGATCCGCTGAAGTCGCAACAATCGAGGTTGCAGTATCTGCAGCAGACTCAAGCACAGCATTCCTTCAAGAGGGAACCGCATTTGTAGACCCTGTATTTGGAAGCTTTAAGCTTGCTTTCTCAGGAGTCAACCCCTCTTTGGCAGATTCCGGCAGAGACACAATATCAGTTGCAACATCCGGAAACGATCGGGCAACAGTCACAGCAACAGACTACAATGGCGTAACAAAGAGCATTGACTTTGCAAGAGATGCCTATCCTGCAACACCGGGAACATCGCTCGACTTCAAGGACGTGAACCAGTACAACTACAATGTTGT